>JANYCE010000244.1 GCA_025360445.1 Betaproteobacteria bacterium | reverse complement strand
CCGAGTTCACGGGCTTCGTTGATGTCCTCGATCAACTGATGGGCCTCGCGGTAGAGGACCTTGTAGCCGCGGTTCACGGCGATGAACGCGAGCGCCTTGGCGATGTGGCTTTTGCCGGTGCCGGGTTTGCCGATAAGCAGCAAGTGATATGGGGTCAGGTCTATTATCGTAGCATCTTGGGTAAGGATGTCCTCGCGTTATGCCATAACGGGCTGCGCCGCGCGGGTGACCGGTTTTACCTTTAATTTTACTTCGACACGCTGATCAAGGCGTTCCAGAATGGTAATCAACCGATCGATCGTGAAGCGATCAAGCTTCACTTGGCGGATGCGTGAAAAGTCAGCCGCAGCAATACCGGTATGTTCTCCGGCGCGGCGCACGGTGATTGCATCGCGATCGAGCACGTTGATGATTTGTGCCGCAAGCAAGGCCTTCAACTGCTGGCCTGCCGCATTCGGATAGCCAAAGTCCGCAAAAACATTTCCACTTCCCCGCACGACTTCAATTGCTTTCGCTGTCATGGTAATACCTCTTTCAGTCGCTTGAGCCGCTCACGCACGAGGTCAATCTCGCGCTTTGGCGTTTTGATCCCTTGGGTCGATTTTTTCTGAAAGGCGTGGAGCACCCAAATATCCGCGCCGATCTGCACGGCATAGACGACGCGGAACGCATCGCCACGATGCCGTAAAACAATCTCGAGCATGCCGCCGGTGAATCCCCGCAGCGGCTTCACATTGTCTGACTTGCCACCTTCGGCCGCCACAGTCAGCGCGCGCAATCCTTCAATCTGCACAGCCGACGGAAACGCCTCAAAATCCTTGCGAGCCGGCCTGATCCACGAGACAGAACGCGTTGTATTTATCACCATACTCGTCATCTATGCTTACGTTGTCATATTTGCCAACAAAAAGCAAGTCATTTTCTGCGGCTTACACGTGGGAAATACCAACTTCAGAGTCCATACCTCCTTGAGAGGTCAAGTGCTCGTCGCTGACTCAACACGCGCCGTTCACGTCGCGCTGTCCGGCCACGCTCCCGAGCGAATAAAGGGGTCAGGTCTATAATTGTAGCATTCCGATGGAATCATAAACAAAAAAACGGGGGTCAGGTCTCGACTTTTGTCTAGGCAAAAAGCAAGGCCTGACCTTAAATCTGCGATCAGACGGAAAGCTCGGCGACCTGTTTCTGCACCGCACCGGCGACTGCGCTCAGCGTGCGGTCGTGGCGCCGCGCGCGCGCGGTCGCGTCGGCGCAAACGCGGGATTCTCCGCCGCCGCGTTCACGATCACGGCGGCATCTTCTTCCAGCAGAAGCCGGTCGGACACGAGCGCGCGCGTGGCGAGACGGATCTTTGTAAGATATTCGTTGATACCGCCGGGATATCGCACGTCGAGCGCGACCCGTTCGTCGCCGGCCTGACGTTCGGCGTCGGTCTTCGCGAACGGCCGATACGTACCCGCCTGGCGGCACGCTTGTACCGTGAGCGGTGTATTCATGTAGCCGTGGCTCGCGATCGGCACCGCGATGTCAGGAAGGACCACGCCGCTTATCGCATTGCCGTCGCGATCGCGCTTCGGGACCATAACCACGGCGCCTGCGAAGTAGCGTGGCGCCTGGAACACTTCACTGTCACCGAGACGCGCCTCGAGATCGAAGAGCCGGCTTGCCGGCGGAGCCTTGCCGCGCACCCATTCGTCGAGTGCGACCAATTGCGCGCGCACTGCGGGCGCCCAGTCGACCTGTCCGGGCCCCTCGCCACATTCTGGGTTCTTCCCGCGACCGTTGATGTGCGGGGAACCGGAGATGTCGAACATACGCACGTTGTCGGGTATCGGCTGGTCGGTGGTGCCGCGCGCCCCGGTGCGAGTGAGCGCCGCGCGACCGCCGAGATAATCGTTGTACGAGTGGCTCACAAGCACGCGCGGAAGCTGGCGGTACTTGGCACCCGCGACCTTCATCGCATCGCCATACGTGAGCGGTTCCTCGTGCACTCCGCGCAGCTCCGGTGCAGTGTGGCTGGGCGTCTCCGCCGCGACCGAACCCGGCCCGGGACCCGCGGCAAGCAGCGGAATCTGGCCGGCCGCCGCCTGGGTGATGTGCAGGCCGTCGAACACCATGCGGCCGTCATACTCGTTGAAGCCATTCAAGAGGAAGCTCTTCAGGAAGCGCCCGGTCTGCGAGTAGCCGACCACGAACGTGCGCTCGATCGCTCCCGCGAGAGGATTGCCCGTGCGTGCATTGCGCAGGAAAAGCGTTACGTCGCGCACCGCCGCGAAGCCTACGCCCTCGGCATAGAGCTTGCCTCCCTTGCCGTCGTCGAACGCGGGGAATACCGGCCCCTCTCCCTGCTCCCAATGCACGGCCGCGATCGACCAGCCGCGGTTCTGGAGAAATCCGGTGCCCTGGTCGAACGAGCCAACTGCGATGGGGCGTCCGCGTGGGCTGTTGTAGAGACCGTGGCTGATCGGCCGCCCGCGGTTGGGCACGTCCACTAGCAGGTTGCCATTGCCGGAGCGCGGCGGGTCGGGGACGATCAGCGTGACCGGCGTGCGGTACTCGACGAGACCGCGGGAATTGCGCGGCGCTTTGTCAAGGCCCGGGATCGCCTCCGTGGGAGAGAGTTCGCCGCGCGCCTCCGCCTCGATGTGTACGTATTTGCCTGTCGCGAAATCACCGTAGGACTTGGTGGAAATGATACTGAATTCGGTGATCGCGGCGGATGCCGCGAGCGGCATGCAGGCGACGAGCGCCCAAGCGGTAATCTTCATCTGTTCCTCCAGGGGTCTAAAAAGGTTGAGACCGCTTTCCGATCTCGTGCAGCCGAGGTTCCGCCTTGCAAAAGCGGGAAGCGGCGCCTGTTTGACTCAGGCTTGAGTTTTTTATTTTAAGTCAGATTGCAAATTATTATCGTGCGCCCGATTGCACCGCTTGGCCGTTAAATTACTGCAAGTACTTGCCCACTTCCGCGCTGCCTGTGCTGCTGCCGCCCGTCGCGCCATAGCGCATAAACTTCTGCGTCCTCGCTGCGCCTCCCCTTCGCCGACATACATTTTGCCGTCTGAATCCGTAGCCACCACATGCGGCCGATGCAACTGGCCCGCTTTACGACCGCGGCGCCTCCGATGCGATTTATCTCGGTACAGTTCTCCCGGTTAAGAACGTAGATCACGTCGTTGACCAGATCGGCGACGTACATGCAGATCTGCTCCGCGTCGGTTGAGAAGTTTATCGTGCCCGACGTGCCGCCGATCGATTGCGGCGCAACGTGGATCTCGCCAACGTAGCCGCACTTGCCGACTTCACCGGTCGGGTTTGAGCGCGCTTGTCCGCTTCGGCTGCACTAAGATTTGCACGCGATTGTTGCCGCAATCGCACACATATAAAAGACCGTCGTTCGCGAGTAACACCAAGCTAACCGGTAGCGCCAGAGCCTTTCCTTTGGCTGCCTGGCCGCGCAAGGAAAAGCCACCAGCTTCCTGCAGCCTCTGTGAAATTACGCCGGCCGATGCGCCTTCATAAACGTCCGCACCTGCCGCACCGCCACCGCAATCCGCTCCTTTGGCTCGCACCACGGATATAGACTCACCTCAGACTTTGGCGCGAGCATCACTGTTTCCATCGCGACCGCGTACGGATGCGGCGGCGTGTCGTCGGGCAGGATCAGCATTGGCGTTTGGCATGAGCGCACGAAATCGCGCGTCACGGTAAAGACGAAGTCGGGATTGCTGCGGTACATCGTGGTCAGAAATTTATCGACCAGCTCCTTCGTAATATCGGGCCGGCGCTTCGTCAGTTCCGCTCCCCAGCCCTTGGTGTTGTTTTCGTAGAATAGGTCGCGCTTCTCCGGACGGGAACCGCTTGGATTCACGAGCACGGGTGCGACGATGCGATTGGGCGCGCGCTTCAACAGGTTCCAGATGAAGGGGCCGCCGATGCAAAAGCCCATCACCATAAAGTTTTTGATGCCAAGATGATCCATCAGGCCAAGCTGGTCGTCGGCGTACATGTCCCACGGCCGGTCGACCTCCAGCGGGCCGGATGATTCGCTGCCGTTGGCGTTGCGCTGGTCCATCGCGATGCAGCGATACTCGCTCTTAAATTCATCGATCGGATTGAACGACGCTTTGTCCGCTAAATAAGAAATTTTCGAGTTCAACCCTCCGCCTGAAATGATCAGCAGCGGAAAGCCTGAACCGGCCTCCTGGTAGTGAATGCGGACTTCGCCTTTTTCATAGATTGGCATTGCGGTGTCTCCCGGTTTCGGTGCTTGTTATGCGGACACGCGCGGCGCGGCCGCGCGGATGTTTCGTTGCCGTTGCGTGTTACGGGTGTCGGGCCTGGCGGGACCGATGTGGCTTAAAACGAACTGCCTGGCGCCCTCAGCGCAAAGATTGAAAGCGAGTGATGATGGGCGTCCACTCAAAATTTTCAAATGGGGTCACGGATACCGCCGTGCCTGATGCAGAATGCGACCAATCTGAATAACCGTTTTGTTGACCCGATAGATGAGCGTGAACGGGGTATTGCCCACCACTAACTCTCGGGTGCCCGGGCGCTGGCCTTTTCGGCCAAGCAAAGGGTGCAAGATCAGTGATCGCGCGGCATCATGGATACGCCTCGCAACGCCATCCGCTGCTTCGACGTTATCTTGTGCGATGTACGCCCAAGCGTCGAAATAGTCACGGTCGGCACGGGGCGACCACTCAAGCCGCCTTGGGACGCTTCTTCTTGACAAACGCGGCCTGCCGCTTCGCGAAATTCTTCATTACAGTCTCGGAGTTCAGCCAGCCATCCCGAGTGCCGGAGGCGAACCCTTCATCGACCGCTTTGGCGCGCCACTCTAAATACGACAGGTGCTCGGCAAGTGCTGTGCGGGTAATTGAATCGGGTGACCGGCGCGTTTGTACTGATGCAATCGTCAGGCGTTTTGCCAGCGGGCTTGGGATTTTGACGATTACTGACATAAGCGCGACCTCTTGAAATTAACTATTAAAGTTTACGCTGGAATTTTATGTATTCCAATCCTTAACTTTCGATCCCTTCGTCGCACGTTCTGCCACGAAAAAAACTATTGAGCGCATTTCAAAATTGCGCGGGTCAGAGGATGAGTATCGCGCGGTAGTCGTTGACGTTGGTGCGCGTGGGGCCGGTAACGACGAGATCGTCGAGTGCTGCGAAAAAACTGTAGCCGTCGTTATTGGAGAGCAGCGTGCCGGCGTCGAGCCCAAGTTGTGCGGCTCGCATAATTGAGTCAGGCGTGGCGATCGCGCCGGCATTGTCTTCAGTGCCGTCGATGCCGTCGGTATCGCACGCGATCGCGTGTATGCCCTCGGCGCCGTGCAGATCGTCGACGAGTGAAATTAAAAACTCAGCGCAACGCCCTCCACGGCCCTTGCCGCGCACCGTCACCGTACATTCACCGCCGGAAATCAACGCGACGGGCGCGGGCCACGGCTGGCCGTGCATTTTTACTTCGCGCGCGAGCGCGCCGTAGACCTTGGCAACTTCGCGCGCTTCACCGGTCACGCTGTCGCCGAGAATCGCCGCGCACACGCCATTCGCTTCGAAGTATTTAGCGGCCGCCTGCAGCGATTGCTGCGCCGTCGCGATCACGCGATTTTCTGTGCGCGCGAATACTTTGTCGCCGGGCTTTGGCGTTTCCGCGAGTTCGCCGCGGATTCCCCGCTCGAGAGTCGCCTGCACCGCCGCGGGAATTTTGCATTCGTAGCGTTTGAGTATGTCGAGCGCGTCCTGATATGTCGTCGGGTCCGGCGCGCAGGGGCCTGATGCGATATGCGTTGGATCATCGCCGGTGACGTCGGAAATCACGAGCGCAAGTATCTGCGCTCTGCAGGCGGCGGCAAGGCGGCCCCCTTGTATCAACGATAAATGTTTCCGGACGGTATTGATTTCCTGAATCATCGCGCCGCAACGCAAAAGCTCCTTGGTGATTGCTTTGAGATCGTCCATCGTTATCGACTCGACCGGCAGGCTCAGCAGCGCCGAGCCGCCACCCGAAACCAACACCAGCAGCAAATCATCTTTCGATAAGCGCCTGACGCTTTCGAATATGCGCTTCGCCGCGGTTTCACCCGCTTCATCCGGCACCGGATGGCCAGCCTCGATTACGCTGATGCGATTCGTCAGCAACCCGTGCGCGTAGCGCGTAATGACGGTGCCTTCAAGCGGCGCGCCCGCCGGCCAGTGTTGTTCAACCGCAAGTGCCATCGACGCCGCGGCCTTTCCTGCGCCGACGACCAACGTGCGGCCTTTTGGCGGAGTCGGCAAATGCGCGGGCACGATGCGCAACGGGTCGGCCCCAGCAACCGCGGCGTTAAAGCTTCCGAGTAATAATTCGCGGGGGGACATTCGTTGTTGGTGATTCGGGGATTGGGTGATTCAGTAATTCAGTGATTTGTGATTTGTTTGAGCGTCAGCGCATGGGTGAAGTGCATTGGCTCAATCACTCAATCACCGAATCCCCGAATCACTGGCTCTTCTAAACCAGCAAATTCTTAAGATACTGCCCGGTGTGGCTTGCCGCATTCTCCGCGATCACTTCAGGCGTGCCTTCCGCAATGATTCGCCCGCCGCCATCGCCGCCTTCGGGACCCAGATCAATGACCCAGTCAGCGGTTTTGATAACGTCGAGATTATGTTCAATGATCACTACAGTATTGCCATGGTCGCGCAAGCGGTGCAGCACGCGCAGCAACAAATCGATATCGTAGAAATGCAGCCCGGTCGTCGGCTCGTCCAAAATGTATAAGGTGCGGCCGGTGTCTCTTTTGGAGAGTTCGAGCGATAGTTTCACGCGCTGCGCTTCGCCGCCGGAGAGTGTCGTCGCACTTTGGCCGAGCGTGATGTAGCCAAGACCGACATCCAGCAGCGTATGCAATTTGCGCGCGAGCACCGGCACCGAACCAAAAAATTCGGCCGCCTGCTCGACCGTCATCGCCAGCACCTGCGTGATGCTCTTGCCTTTGTAGTGCACTTCGAGCGTTTCGCGGTTGTAGCGCTGGCCGCGGCAAACTTCGCACGGCACGTAGACGTCCGGCAGGAAATGCATTTCGACCTTGATCACGCCGTCGCCCTGGCAGGCTTCGCAGCGGCCGCCTTTGACGTTGAACGAAAAACGCCCAGGGCCGTAGCCGCGTTCGCGCGCCATCGGCACGCCGGCGAACAATTCGCGAATTGGCGTAAACAATCCCGTGTAGGTCGCCGGGTTGGAGCGGGGCGTGCGCCCGATGGGGCTTTGATCGACGTTGACCACCTTGTCAAAATGCTCGAGCCCCTTGATTGCGGAGTGCGCCGCCGGCTCGGCCGTGCTGCCATAGAGGTGGCGGGCGGCCGCGGCGTACAGTGTGTCGTTTATCAATGTCGATTTGCCGGAGCCCGATACGCCGGTCACACACACCAGCAGGCCGACGGGCACATTGACCGCAACGTCTTTCAAATTATTGCCGCTCGCGCCTTCAATGCCGAGCACGCGCTTCGGATCCGGTTTGTGCCGCAGGCCCGGCACTTCAATGCGACGGTGGCCGGTCAAGTATTGGCCGGTTAATGATTCGGGCGTGTTGCGGATATCCTCGGGCGTGCCTTGCGCGATGATGCGCCCGCCATGCTCGCCAGCACCGAGGCCGATATCGATAACGTGATCGGCATGCTCGATGGCGTCCTGGTCGTGCTCGACGACGATCACGGTGTTGCCGATATCGCGCAAACGTTTCAAGGTGTCGAGCAGTCGCGCGTTGTCGCGCTGGTGCAGGCCGATTGATGGTTCATCGAGTACGTACATCACGCCGGTCAGGCCCGAGCCGATCTGGCTTGCGAGCCGGATGCGCTGCGCTTCGCCGCCCGACAGCGTGTCGGCGGAGCGGTCGAGCGAAAGATAGTCGAGGCCCACGTCGTTCAGGAAGGTAATGCGGTTGCTGATTTCCTTGATGATGCGATCGGCGATTGCCATTTTGTTGCCCGCCAGCTTTACCTCGCCGAAGAAAATCGCGGCCTGCTTGAGCGGCAGCGCGCTCAATTCATAGATTGCGCGGTTGGCGACGCGCACATGCCGCGCTTCGCGTCGCAGGCGCGTGCCCTCGCACTCAGGGCAACCCTGGCCGTTGAGATATTTAGCCAGCTCTTCGCGCACGACCAATGAATCCGTTTCGCGATAACGCCGATCGAGATTCGGAATAATGCCTTCGAAGGTGTGCTCGCGCTGCGTCTTGTTGCCGCGTTCCCCAACGTAGATAAACTTTATTTTGTCGGTTCCCGAGCCATGCAGCACCGCGTTTTGAATGGCCGCCGGCAAATTCTCGAACGGCGATTCAAGATCGAATTTGTAATGCGCAGCCAGGCATTGCAGCATTTGAAAGTAGAACTGATTGCGCTTGTCCCAGCCACGAATCGCGCCCGCGGCGAGCGTCAAGTGCGGGTAGGCGACAACGCGTTTCGGATCAAAGAAGCTGATGTGCCCGAGTCCGTCGCAGCGCGGACAGGCACCCATCGGATTGTTAAACGAAAACAGTCGCGGCTCGAGTTCGGGCAGCGAATAGGTGCATACAGGGCACGCGAATTTCGCCGAGAATAAATGCTCGTGCCCGGTATCCATTTCGACCGCGAGCGCGCGGCCGTCCGAATGGCGCAGCGCGGTTTCGAATGATTCGGCGAGCCGCTGCTTTAATTCAGGGCGGACTTTAATCCGGTCGACGACGACTTCCACCGTGTGCTTGACGTTTTTCTTGAGTTTCGGCAATTCGTCTATTTCATGCACCTTACCGTCGATGCGCACGCGCACGAAGCCTTGAGCGCGCAGTTCGTCGAGTAAATCGACCTGCTCGCCTTTGCGGCCGACGATCAGCGGCGACAGGATCATGAGCTTGGTGTCGGCGGGCAGTTCGAGCACATGGTCGACCATCTGCGCGACGCTTTGCGCTTCGAGCACAATGTTGTGGTCGGGGCAGTACGGGTCGCCAACGCGGGCGAAGAGCAGCCGCAGGTAATCGTGAATTTCGGTAACTGTGCCGACGGTCGAGCGCGGATTGTGGCTGGTGGCTTTCTGCTCGATAGAAATCGCCGGCGATAAACCTTCAATCAGATCGACATCGGGTTTTTCCATCATCTGCAGAAACTGCCGGGCGTAAGTCGACAGCGATTCGACGTAACGGCGCTGGCCTTCCGCGTACAGCGTGTCGAATGCGAGCGACGACTTGCCCGAACCCGAAAGCCCCGTAATCACGACGAGTTGATTGCGCGGCAGGTCGAGGCTGATGTTCTTGAGGTTGTGCGTACGCGCGCCGCGCACGCGGATCAAACCCGCATTGGTTACGGCGGTGGCGGGCTCAGGCGTTTGCAACTGAACGACGGTGGAACGAGGGATAGACAAGGTCTGGTCGCCAAACTAAACCTGCTAATATACCGGACTTTTGCGCTCCTCCTCAGCCGAATTTACTGATGTCTTTTAGTAATCGCATGAGCCCCATTGAGTTGCGGGCCAGTTCGAGCCTTGCCGGCATTTTCGGCCTGCGCATGCTCGGCATGTTTGTGATTCTGCCGGTGTTCGCGATCTACGCCGAGCAGCTCCAAGGCGGCAATAATTTGACGCTCGTAGGTATCGCGCTCGGCGCCTACGGATTGACGCAGGCCATTCTGCAGATTCCGTTCGGCTGGATGTCCGACCGCATCGGCCGCAAACCGGTCATCTATATTGGCCTGGCGATTTTCGCGTTGGGCAGTTTCGTCGCCGCGTTCGCCGACGACATTTATATCGTCATCCTGGGGCGGGTCTTGCAAGGCGCCGGTGCAATTAGCGCGGCGGTGATGGCCATGGTCGCCGACCTCACGCGCGAAGAACATCGCACGAAGGCAATGGCGATGATCGGCGCGACGATCGGGCTTACCTTCGCAATTTCGCTGGTTGCAAGTCCGTGGCTCAGTCATGTGATCGGCGTACCGGGCATCTTCGCCATGACGGGCGTGCTCTCGCTGCTCGCGATAGTCGTGGTTTATGCGGTGACGCCGGATGTGCCGAAACAAACGGACGTGTCGGCTGGCCGCGATGATGTGCCGGCAGCCCCGGGCTTTTTCGCCGTGCTGTGCGACCCGCAGCTCGCCCGCCTCAACTTCGGGATCCTCGCGCTGCATGCCGTTTTAATGGCGCTCTTTATTGTGGTGCCCCTTTCGTTGCGCGAAGTCGGCCTGCCGGTCGGCGAGCACTGGCGGATTTATCTGCCGGTGATGCTCGGCTCTTTCTTGCTGATGGTGCCGGCCATTCTGCTCGCCGAGCGGCGCGGGCGCGTCAAAATGATCTTTGTGGGCGCCGTTGCCCTTTTGCTTGCCGGCCAGCTCACGATGCCCTGGCTATTGGGCAGTGTCGCCAGGATCAGCGTATTTCTGCTGATATTTTTTACCGCGTTCAACGTGCTGGAAGCGATGCTGCCGTCGCTGACTTCGAAGTTGGCGCCCCCCATCGCCAAGGGCACCGCAATGGGTGTTTACAGCAGCGTGCAGTTTCTCGGCGCTTTCATCGGCGCAGCGTGCGGCGGCTTTTTGTATCAGCAGTTTGGCGCGCGCGGTATTTTCCTGTTCGACTTTGCGCTGCTGTTTATATGGCTGGTGCTGGCGGCCGGCATGCGGGCGCCGGCCAGGGTGCTGACGCGCGAATACCCGTTGCCCGTGCTCGACAACGAGCAAGCAGGCTCGTTGTTGCAGACGCTGCGCGCGCAGCCGGGCGTGCGCAGCGTCCAATTAGCGCGCGCCGAGCGCACCGCTTATCTGAAAATTGACGCGACGAAGTATGACGAACGCGGCGTGTTACGATTGATTGAAGAACTGACCTAGGAGGCCGTAATGGCATCAGTAAATAAAGTAATTTTAGTGGGCAATCTCGGCAAAGATCCCGAATCGCGTTTTTTGCCCGACGGCGGCGCCGTGTGCAATTTCAGTATTGCCACTACCGACAAATGGAAAGATAAAAGCGGCGAGCAGCAGGAGCGCACTGAATGGCACCGCATCTCGACCTTCAATAAACTGGCCGAAATCTGCGGCGAGTACTTAAAGAAGGGCTCGCAGGTTTATGTCGAAGGCAGGCTGCAGACGCGCAAGTGGCAGGACAAAGAAGGCCAGGACAAGTACACGACCGAAGTCATCGCCGACCGCATGCAAATGCTCGGCTCGCGCGCCGGCGGTACCGAGTCGATGGGGCGCAGTGAACCCAAGGCGGCGGCAGCATCGGCTCCGGCAAGTGGTGCGAAGCCTGCGGCCAAAAAAGGCGGCGGCGCGTCGTTTGACGATATGGACGACGACATTCCGTTCTAAACCGGTCGTTTCGATTTGTTCCCATGCGGACGATGAAGCGAGTTGTTGAAGCGGACGACGACTGCCGCCCCGTAATGCGCGCGATTTAAATCCGCTCTGGTGCGGCTGCCGATGATTGCAGCGATGCAAGTCCGCGCCCGTTGATCTGAGGTAAAACGTAGAGCTCTTCATTGGTGACAACCCCTCGCTAAGACCACCCGTGCTGCCTGACGCGCACGCTTACAGCAGGCGAACTACATCGACATGAGTGACATCGTCAATGCATGCGTCGAGCAGGCGCGCAAACAAGCGAGACGCCTCGTTTTTCCCGAAGGCAACGACGAGCGCATCGTGGCCGCCGCCCGCCGCCTGCAAGACGAGCGCATTGCGCTGCCAATTTTGCTTGGATCGCAGGTCGAAATAGAAGCGGCGGCGGCGCGCGCGGGCGTATCGATCGATCGCCTCACCACCATCGACCCGCGGGAAAATACGCGAATCGAAGCGTACGCCGCGCTATATGCGGCGAGCCGTCCTGACGCGAATCATAAAATCGCCGCTCGACTGGTGCGCAAACCCCTGTTTCATGCCGGCATGATGGTGAAGGCACACGATGCTGACGCGATGATTGCCGGCGTGGCTCATCCGACGGGACGCGTGATCGAGGCGGGTCTGATGACGGTGGGACTTGCACACGGGATGCGCATGCCCTCCAGCTTTTTTTTGATGGTGGTGCCTGGCCGCGACGGTGGCCCGCCGCGAAACTTTATTTACGCGGACTGCGCAGTGAATGTAGAGCCGGACGCGGAGACGCTGGCGGATATCGCAATCGCTTCTGCCGAAACGTGCCGCGCGTTGTTACATGAAGAGCCGCGCGTGGCGTTGTTGTCGTTTTCGACCAAGGGCAGCGCTCAGCATGCGCGTATCGACAAGATCACGCGCGCATTGTCACTCGTACGCGCGCGCGCGCCGGACCTTGCGATCGACGGTGAATTGCAGGTCGATGCCGCGGTGTCGCCGCAGGCGGCGGCGAAAAAATTAAGCGATTTGGGCGCGGTGGCCGGCCGCGCAAATGTGCTCGTATTCCCGGACCTCGACTCGGGCAATATCGGCTACAAGCTGACTCAATACATGGCCGGCGCGCGCGCGGTGGGGCCGGTGCTGCAGGGCTTCGCCGGGCCCATCTCCGACTTGTCGCGCGGCGCGAGCGTGGACGACATCATCGCTACGGCGGCAATTGTGCTTGCGCGCGTATAAAAACGCTTTCGACGTTCGTGATTCCAGACGAGTCTGTGCAAAAACGGCGTAATAAAAGGTCTTTTCAGAATGCGGCGCCTGTGCACAACCAGGTCGCTGGAATTCAGACCGCCCCCATCCCCGACCTTCCCCCGCAAGCGGAGGAAAGAGATTTTTAACTTTCACCCAAGCGGATGAAGGATATTGTTGGCTTGGGTGTTTTAACGTTTTTCGATCGGCACGTAGTCGCGCGGCGCGGCGCCGTTATACAGGGTGAGCGGCCGCAGCAAAATATTGTTTTCGAGCTGCTCGATCACCTGCACGGTCCATCCAGGCACTCGTCCCACCGCGAAAATCGGCACGAACAAGTCCTCCGCGATGCCGTTCAGGAAATACACGACGCCTGCGTAGAAGTCGACGTTCACGTTCACGCCGTGCCGTGCGTAAGGCTGCATCGCATTGACGACTGCCTCGAGGATTAGATACCACTGCGGCTGGCCCATTTCTCGCGAAAGTTTTTCAACGCCGGCGCGCATGTGGCGGGCACGCGGATCCTCAGCGCGATAAACGCGGTGCCCAAAGCCCATCACGGGCTCTTTATTTGCGCGCTTGGTTTTGACATAGTCCGCCGCCTTGGATGCGTCGCCGATTTCCTGCGCCATGCGCATTACGTTTTCCGCAGCCCCGCCGTGTGCCGGGCCCGCGAGCGCGGCAATTGCCGACGTAATTGCACCGTGCAAATCCGCGTCGGTGCCGGCGACCACGCGGGCGGCAAACGATGATGCGTTTGAGCCATGTTCCGCATGCAACACCATGTCGAGGTCCATCAAACGCGCGGCATCGGCGCTCGGTTCCTTACCTTTCAACATAAACAAAAAGTTGGCTGCGTGCCCGAGCCGCGGGTTAGGCGCGACCGGTTCGCGGCCATTGCGAATGTGGTCATGCGCAGCGACGATCATCGGCACCTGGGCCGCGAGGCGGATGCCCTTGCGCAAGGTCGCCGCCACCGATTTGTCAGCGGTCTCGGGATCGAACGCGGCAAGGGCGGACACGGCGGTGCGCAGCACGTCCATCGGATGAGCATGCTTAATCGTCCGAATCACTTCGTATATCTGCGGCGGCAGCGCACGCGCAGCTTTGAGCTCCGCATCAAATGCGGCGAGCTCCGCGCGCGCAGGTAATTCGCCTTTCAGGAGCAAATAACAGGTTTCTTCGATTGTCGAGTGCTCGGCCAACTCGTGGATCGAGTAGCCGCGATAACGCAATTCGCCGTTGCGGCCGTCGATATCGCACACCCGCGAGCGGTCAAAGTACACGCCTTTAAGTCCACGATGGATGGCGACTTTTTCGGTGATCTCTTCCATAAATCTGTTTCCTTTTTGTTCTACTTATTCCGTCAGACGCCGACGCGCTGCGCTGCGCTTGGCGCCGCATTCGCATTGCTGCACCACCGATATGATAACCGGCGATGCCTAGAGGGTCCTGCAAGACGCTTAACGCGCCGGCGTCTTGACCCGTGCGCGAGGGTTTACTGCGAAGAAGGGTTGACCGATTTTTTGTGGTGGACGAGCAGGAGGGCCACTGCGCAGGACGCGAGTCGCGTTTGCACACTATCCGCGCGACTTGTCAGCACGATCGGAACCGACGCGCCAAGCACGATGGCCGCAGCCTGCGCATCAGCGAGATATTCAAGCTGCTTGGCCAGCATATTGCCCGCTTCGAGATCGGGGACGACCAGGATGTCGGCGCGCCCGGCAACCGCCGATTTGATGCCTTTGGCCCTGGCGGCGACGAGCGAGACGGCATTGTCGAACGCGAGCGGGCCGTCGAGGATGCCGCCGGTGATTTGACCGCGGTCAGCCATCTTGCAGAGCGCTGCGGCATCGACGGTGGAGCGCTGCTTCGACGTCACCGTTTCGACCGCCGCGAGAATTGCGACCTTGGGCTCGGCTACTTGCAACACTTGCGCCAGTGCTATCGCGTTCTGCACGATGTCGACTTTGTCATCGAGGGTCGGCGTTATGTTGATCGCGGCATCGGTTATCAACAGCATGCGCGGATACGTCGGCACGTCCATGATGAACACATGGCTGATCCGGCGCGCGGTGCGCAAGCCGGTTTCACTCGAAACGACTTCAGCCATCAGTTCATCGGTATGCAGGCTGCCTTTCATCAGCGCTTCGACCGCGCCCTCGCGCGCCATCGCCACTGCGCACCTGGCAGCGGCATGGCTGTGTGCGACGTCGACCGTGCGGTAAGCGCTGATGTCCATGCCGCCGGCGCGCGCCACGGCGTGGATCTTGGCGAGCGGGCCGATCAGCACTGGCACAATGATGTTTGCTTCGGCCGCTGTCACCGCGCCGAGCAGCGAATCGTGATCGCACGGATGCACGACCGCCATCGATATCGGCTGCGGCGCCGCAGCCATCGCAATCAGGCGCCGGTACTGCGAAGTCTTGTCGCGCACGCGCACTTCGGGCAAACCGGTTCGTTGCCGCCGGACTTTTTCCCGCGGCGCCATGACTTCGGCGGTGCCGCTCATCACGACCAGATCATTCTGATTGACGCAGCGGCAATCGAACGTCACGTGATTATTTTCGTCAAATTTTCCGGTCACGATAATAGTCACCGTTATCGTATCGCCGAGCATGACCGGCCGCACGAAGTGCAGCGCTTGGTCGATGTAGACAGTGCCGGGTCCCGGTAACTCCGTGCCGAGCAAGTTCGAGATAAGCATGCCGCTCCACATGCTGTCCGCGATTACTTCATCCCGCTCGCCGCTTTCTCCATACGCAGAATCGCGGTGCGAGGGACTCAAGTCGCCGGAGATCGCCGCGAAAATCTGGATGTCTTCGAGATTGAGCGTGCGCACAATGCCCGCTGTGTCGCCGATCTTGATTTCGGCGTACGGTCGATTTTCGATGTAGACCATGGCAGCAGGAGCAGGAACGGGCAACGTTCGATTATGCATGGGCGGTTTGGCGAAGGCTATTCGCGAAGTCCCGCGAAGCAAACGCCGCTATTTGAGTTGCTGATCCGAATCAGGTCGGTTGCGACGCTTGCTTCGCGCTATGTGCATCCCCATTTGTATGGTAGCGCCAGGAGGTTTTCCGCTATACTGCCGACCTTTTGAATTTGGGACGATTTATGCCCATCTATGAGTATCGATGCGGGGCTTGCGGATTCCAGAAGGAGTCTTTGCAAAGGTTGAACGACGCACCTCTCACGGATTGCCCCGAGTGCGGCAAAGCCACCTTCAACAAAATGGTGACGGCTGCCGGCTTTCAATTAAAGGGCAGCGGATGGTACGCGACTGATTTTAAGAACGGGCAGGCCAAAAAGGCGGCCGACAAACCCGACGCCAACGCGGAATCCAAGGCGGATGCCAAAGCCGATTCCAAAGCCGACTCAAAAGCTGATAAGGCCGACGGCAAGCCGGCGGTGAAAGAAAACACCAAGCCGGCATCGGACACTGCGGCCAAGCCCGCTGAAACGCCGGCCGCTAAACCGGCGCCTGCGGCCACGCCGGCGACCAACACCTAGACTGGCTTCATGGCGGCGGCCCGCCGAATTTATAATTTTGTTTGTCGCGCGGGCGTCGCGCTTTGCGTTTTGTGAAAACAGTGTGAGGTGTGGTTGAAAAAGTATTTCATCACGGGCCTGCTGATCTGGGTTCCACTCGGCATCACGTTGTGGGTGCTGCATCTGCTCGTTGCCGCCATGGATCAGTCGCTGCTTTTGCTCCCCGCGCACTTCCAGACCGAGCACTGGCTTGGCGTGCACGTGCCGGGCATGGGCGTCGTGCTGACTTTCGTCGTGGTATTCGGCACCGGCTTGATCGCGGCCAACATGCTTGGCCAGCGTCTGCTGCGGTTTTGGGAAATCATACTTGGCCGCATTCCAGTATTTAAGTCGATATACAACAGCGTGAAGCAGGTGTCGGACACATTGTTCTCGTCGAGCGGCCATGCGTTTCGAAAAGCTTTGCTCGTGCAATATCCGCGCGACGGCTCGTGGACTATCGCGTTTTTGACCGGCCAGCCGGGTGGCGACGTCGTCACTCACCTGCAGGGCGAGTATTGGAGCGTTTACGTACCCACAACACCGAATCCGACCTCGGGATTTTTTCTGATGATGCCGAAGTCCGACGTGATCGTGCTCGACATGAGTGTTGATGAGGCATTGAAATACATCATCTCGATGGGCGTCGTGGCGCCCGCAATTACGCGCCGCGCCAAAATGCCCCTGCAGCCTGAGGCCGCGCCGCGCCAGTCGACGAGCCAATAAACGGACCGGCGTTTTTTTCGACGGTACGATCCACCCATTTTCATTAAAACGGTTGCCATCATGCGTAGCGAATATTGCGGTCTTATTAACCGCACTCACCTGAACCAGACCATCACGGTGTATGGCTGGGTCCATCGCAGGCGCGACCACGGCGGCGTCATTTTTATCGACCTGCGCGACCGCGAAGGGCTGCTGCAAGTGGTGTGCGACCCGGACACCCCGGCCACGCTGCAGATCGCAGAAACCGTCCGCAATGAATTCGTTATTCGCGTCACCGGGCGAGTCCGCGAGCGGCCGGCGGGAACCGTCAACGCAAATCTTGTGAGCGGCGAAGTCGAAGTGCTCGCGGCCGAGATAGAAGTTCTCAACCCATCACTCACGCCGCCGTTTTTGATGGACGACGACACGTTGTCTGAAAACGTGCGGCTCGAGTACCGCTTTCTCGATTTGCGCCGGCTGCAGATGCAGAAGAACCTGAAGCTGCGCTATAAGACCGCGATGGCGGTCCGCGTGTTTCTCGACAAGCACGGCTTCATCGACATCGAGACGCCGATGCTGACCCGCTCGACGCCCGAGGGCGCGCGCGATTACCTGGTGCCGAGTCGTGTGCACGCGGGTAAATTTTTTGCCTTGCCCCAGTCGCCGCAGTTATTCAAGCAGCTCCTGATGATCTCGGGCTTCGATCGCTATTACCAGATCGTCAAATGCTTCCGTGACGAAGACCTGCGTGCCGACCGTCAGCCGGAGTTCACGCAGATCGACGTTGAGACCTCGTTCATGACGCAGAACGAAATCATGGTGCTCATGGAAGAGCTTCTGCAAAGCGTGTTCAAAAGCGTGCTCGATATCGATTTGCCGAGTCCGTTCCCGCGCATGTCGTTCGACGAAGCGATGCTCTTGTACGGTTCGGACAAGCCCGATTTGCGGGTGTCCTTAAAGCTGACCGAGCTTACCGACGCGATGAAGTCCGTAGCGTTCAAAGTTTTTTCGGGCCCCGCAAATACGCCGGGCGGACGCGTTGCCGGATTGCTCGTGCCGAAAGGGTGCGAGCTCACGCGCGGTGAAATCGACGCATACACAACATTCGTTGGCGTCTACGGTGCAAAAGGGCTCGCCTATATCAAGTTCAATGAGATCGCGAAGTGGCGCGACGGCATGCAATCGCCGGTCGTCAAAAATATCGACGACGAAGCGCTCAAAATAATCATCGAGCGCACCGGCGCCAAGGATGGCGATTTGGTGTTCTTCGGCGCCGGCACCGCTAAAGTCGTCGCCGATGCGCTTGGTGCGTTGCGGGTAAAAATCGGCCATGAGAAAGGCCATGCGCAAGCCGGCTGGCAGCCGCTGTGGATTGTCGACTTTCCGATGTTCGAATGGGATGAAGAAGGCAAGCGCTGGAACGCGATGCATCATCCGTTCACGGCGCCCGCCGATGGTCACGAAGAATTTCTCGACACGGATCCCGGCCGGGCGCGTGCCAAGGCGCACGACATCGTGTTGAACGGCTGGGAGTTGGGCGGCGGCTCGGTGCGGATCCATCGCCAGGACGTGCAGTCGAAAGTGTTTCGCGCGCTCAACATCGACGCCGAGGAAGCCGAGGCCAAGTTTGGATTTTTGTTGCAAGCGCTGCAGTTTGGCGCGCCGCCGCACGGCGGGATCGCGTTCGGGCTCGATC
>JANYCE010000171.1 GCA_025360445.1 Betaproteobacteria bacterium | reverse complement strand
GCCGCCTCGGCCGACCATCAGTGGCAGGTGACGAAGGCGGCAGCGAACGGTAAAGTAGCAAGCTGCGTTAATATTCTGGGCCGCACCGACCGCGTCGAGGAGATCGCGCGCATGTTGGGCGGCGTTAAAATCACTGAAACCACCCGCCGGCACGCCGCCGAAATGCTCGGCGCCAAAACCTCAAACCAGCAAGGAGTGAGCGATGAACAGTAAGGTAAAACTCGTGGTGCCGGAAGCGCCGGTGCCCGCGACCGCGGCCGCCAGGGCGCCGCGCAAGTTCGCGCAAGGCGGCCTGCGGCTGGGCATACTTGACAACAGCAAGGGCAACGCCGATCACCTGTTGAAGTTCATTGTCGCTGGTGTGAAGGAATTAATGCCGGTGTCGTCGGTGGTCATGCTCAGGAAAGACAGCGTAAGCCTGCCGGCGCCGAACCACATACTCGATCGATTGGCGGCGGAGGCTGACTTCGTGGTCAGCGCAATGGGTGATTGAGGGTCCTGCACGTCGTGGAGTGTCCACGACATGTCTGAACTCCGGAAACGCGGTCTCGTTACCGCTGTCATTGTGTCTGATCCATTTATCAAGCTCGGCACCACGCAGTCGAAAGTATTTGGCACGCCGGACTTACCCCTTGTGAAAATCGCGCATCCACTTGGCGGCTTGTCGCTCGAACAGGTCGAAGGCCGCGCGCTGGTGGCTGTGCCTCAGCTCGTCAAACTTATCAAGGAGCACATGCAATGAGCGATCTCGCGGAAATGCTGAAGGCGAAGGACGCGAGCATCGACGCGATTGATGATTTCGACGCCATCAACCGGCTTTACATGGAGCGCGGCTGGGGCGATGGCCTGCCGTTGATTCCACCGACCATCGAGCGCGTGGAACAGATGCTTGCCTTTTGTGACCGGCCGTGGAATGAGCCGATCGCGAAAATAGCGCCGCGCTACGGTGAAGCGACGCCGCTGCGCCTCGCGGCCAACGCCGTGATGGCGGGCTGCGCGCCGAATTATTTTCCGCTGTTTATGCTCGCGATCGAAGCGATGTGCGAGGAGCCGTTCAATCTATACGGCGTGCAGGCGACCACGCATTTATGCGCGCCGCTCGTGATAGTCAATGGCCCGATCGCACTCGAGCTTGGCGTCAACTCGGGGCATAACGCGTTCGGCCCGGGCACCCGCAGCAATGCGACTATCGGCCGCGCGATCAGGCTGGCGCTCGTGAATATCGGCGGTGCAATTCCGACGCTGGGCGACATGTCAACGTTTGGCGCGCCCTCTAAGTTTAGTTACCTCGTCGCCGAAAACGAAGCGGCCAGCCCATGGGCGCCGCTGCACGTAGAGCGCGGCTTTCCCGCGGGGGCGAGCACCGTCACAGTCATCGGCGCCGAATGCCCGCACAACATAAACGATCATGAAAGCCTGTCCGCCGAAGGCATATTGACGACGATCGCAGGCACGATGGCGACCACTGGTTCGAACGACATTTTTTATTCCGCGCAGCCCGTAATCGTCATGGGCCCCGAACATGCGAAGACTGTGGCGAACGACTTCAGCAAGGCCGACGCCAAGCGCTTCCTGCAGGAGCATGCGACGCTTGCGCTCGGTAAGTTTTCAAAAGAAAACATCGAGCGCCGTTTTCGCGTGACGTTTAAGGAAAAGTACGCGAAGGCAGGATTGGATGCGCCGGTCTACGCGGTGCAGAACGCCGAAGACATCATCATTGCGGTCATAGGCGGGGCGGGCAAACACTCGGCGTACATCCCGACGTTCGGCGCAACGAAAGCGGTCACGCGCGCGTTGAAGCGCAAGGACGGGCAACTGGCGAAGTCGGCGGAGGAGTTTCGGCGGGGGTGAAAGTAAAAAGCTGAAAATCTGTGACCGCAAGGACGCGAAGGACGCGAAGGAAAATTGTTTAGGGACTGATTGATGCGATGCGGGCAATTCTATCAAGTCCAAATTTCGAGCTTGTTTTCCTTTGCGTCCTTGCGGTTCAAGTCTTGATTTTGTTCGGGCAGTTCGGTTTCGTGCAATCTACATAAAGATGCAACGAATGCTCGTGAATCGTGTAGCCACGTTCTTTGGCGACCGCGATCTGGCGTTTCTCGATTGCTTCGTCGTAAAACTCTTCGACGCGCCCACACTGCATGCAGACTAAATGGTCGTGATGTTCCCCGCGGTTTAATTCGAAGACGGCCTTGCCGCTTTCGAAATGATGGCGCACCAACAGACCGGCCTGCTCGAACTGCGTCAACACGCGATATACCGTTGCGAGTCCCGTGTCGGTCCCTTCCCTTGACAGAATTTTGTAAACCTCTTCGGCGTTCAGATGACGCACATCGCTTTTCTCAAACAACTCGAGAATGCGCAGCCGCGGCAGAGTCGCCTTGAGGCCGATAGTTTTGAGGTCGGTAGGGGAACTCACGCATGGGCCTCACGTCAGATGATGGCTGTTATCATACCGCCTTTATATTCACACAGCGCGTATCAACGACGGTGCCGGGAAGCAGCTAATGCAAATTATTTTTCTACTAATCGCAGCGCTGGCGTTGTCGTCATGCAAACAGACGCCTAATTTGCCGTCGATTATTTCGCCCTATCGAATAGATATCCAGCAGGGCAATGTAGTGACGCAGGAAATGGTCGACAAGCTAAAGGCGGGTCAAACGCGCTCGCAGGTAAGATTTGTACTCGGCTCGCCGCTGATAGCCGATATGTTTCACAACGATCGGTGGGATTACGTCTACCTCATGCAAAAGCAGGGTAAGCCCGATGAGCGGCGGCGGCTGACGGTAATTTTTGACGGCGACAAACTGCTGCGCCTAGAAGGCGACGTGGTGGCGACAGATAAGCTGCTCGCGCCCGCAGCAATTGCGCCGGCCAAGCCGGCTGCTGTCGCGCCCCACGCGCCCAAGCCTGCAGCGGACGAACCTGCACTTAAGCCGCCGGTTTCATCAACGCCGTCCCCTAGATCTGAGACGACCACCGACGAAGCCAGGCCGGCTGCAGCAAGGCCCGCAGACAAACCCATGCCCGGCGGCGGCACCGATGCGGCGCAAACCGATGCGGTGAAAGCTGCGGCGCCGAAAGCCGGTCCTGACTCGGTCGGCGCAGCGAAGGCGGCCGCGTCGAACAAGGACGTCCCGAAATCAGACGCAGCATCAAGCGATGAAATAAAGGAAGCGCCCAAGCGCGGGATGTTTGGACGGATGCTGGACAAAATCGGGTTGTAATTAAGGCGCGAACAATTCGCGCCGAACGGGGAGCACACATGGCGAAAGTAAAAATCGCAGTCGCCGGCAGCAGCGGACGCATGGGACGCGCATTGCTTGAAGCGGCACTCGCGAGCACTGACTGTGAACTGGCTGCAGCGCTTGAAGTCGCCGGCAGCGCATATCTCGGCAAAAATGCGGGCGAACTCATCGGCGCGCAGAGTGAAACGTTGATCTCTGCCGACGTTGATAAAAATCTTAGCGGTTGCGGCGTGTTGATCGATTTTACGCGACCCGAAGGGACGCTCGCGCATCTTGCGACGTGCC
>JANYCE010000144.1 GCA_025360445.1 Betaproteobacteria bacterium | reverse complement strand
CGGATCGCAAAATGGTGATCAATGCGCACTTAACTGCGGCGCGTCTACTTGCCAAACATAAAGGCGGCTGTTGGCGCCGAGGCCTGGAGCGCGGGTAAATATTCCGACGGCGCGCACCTTTTCGACACCATGTGCACCGGCGATTACGTCGAATTTCTGACTCTTCCCGCGTACGCATGGATTACGAGGGATCTGTCGAGCACCGACGCTGCGCTCGCAGCCTGACCAGGGAATTTATTGGCAAACGCCCGCTCGCGTGAGCCGGCGTTTTTTTGTACCCTCAAGCATATGAGCAAAATACTGTTACTCAACAAACCTTTTGCCGTGTTGTGCCAGTTCAGCCCGTCGCCGCCCAAACTGACGCTCAAAAATTTTGTGCAACTGCCGGACGTGTATGCAGCCGGTCGGCTTGATGCCGATAGCGAAGGGTTGGTGGTGTTGACCGATGACGGCCAGTGGCAGCATCGCATCAGCGACCCGCGCCACAAGCTCGCAAAAGTGTATTGGGTACAAGTCGAAGGCGAGCCGGGCGCTGATGCACTCGACCGCTTGGCGAGCGGCGTTAATCTTGGCGACTTCACGACCCGGGCTGCTACGGCGGAACGCGTCGACGAGCCGGCTTGGCTATGGCCACGTGTTCCGCCCATCCGGGAGCGCAAAAACATTCCGGCTAGCTGGTTAAAAATAACGCTGCGCGAAGGCAAGAACCGGCAGGTTCGACGCATGACCGCCGCGGTCGGCTATCCGACATTGCGATTAATACGTTATGCCATCGGACCATGGGATATCGATGGGCTCGCGCCGGGTGAGTCTCGGCTCAGCACAACTTTCCTTGACGACCGTGTCGAAATAACTAAACATTAAATACGGCGTCAACCGTCAGGACGCCGATGCGTTAACGCGAGAGAGATACGCCAACGTATTTCTCCAATTTAAATCATTCGTTAAGGAAGAGTCGACATGAACAAGTTTCTCGCAACTTTAGTCGCGGCGGTATTTGCTGCTGTTTCGTTTGCTTCAGTGGCAACCGCAGCCCCGCAGGGCGGCACTCCGCAAGCGCAAAGCAAAAAATCCGACAAGCCGGTCAAGAAATCCAAAAAGAAAAGCAAGAAATCCGCAACGACCAGGTAAATCGTCTGCGCAACAGAAAAAAGCAGGGGTTGTTCACCCTGCTTTTTTTATTTCGGCGGCTAACTGGATATCAGCAAACGCATCTTGCGGACGCCTATCGGCACGCTGAGCCCTTCGACCTCCGAGGGCATGGCGCTGGCCGCCCCGACTAATTCTTAAGCTGAAATCGAATTGGCACTTCGACCGGGTGGCCTATCGCGGCGTCACCACGGCGCGCCGGCACGAATGTCCAGCCCTGTACCGCCCTCATCGCCGCCTCATCGAGCAACGACGTGCCCGAGGTTTGCGCCACGGTAATTCTTTCAGGCATTCCTTTAGCGCTCACGTCGACACGCAGTAGCACCACACCTTCAAGCCCCAATTTACGCGCAATTGGCGGATAGGCAGGCCGAGGATTATTCAGGTACGCCACGTCAAAGTGCGGCGGTTCAATTGCTTCTGAGCGTGGCGCACTGACGGTTGGAGGCGCTTTCGCAATGACAATCAGAGCCGGCGGCATTTCAACAACCGTGGCCGCAGCAACGGCAGGCGCCATGGCAGCGCGCTCGACCGCAATGACTGGCGGCGCCGAAATCTGCGGCGCACGCGGCATGACAGCGCGCGCACTCGGCGCTGGCTTGGGCGGCTTGATTGCCGGGGATTGCGGGCTTTCCAGGATTACCGGCGGCGCCGCCGCAAGTTTTATGGTGAGCGCCGGCGCAGGTTCTACCGTTGGATGGCGCCAGTTATCAAGTGCAAGTCCGCCTATGCCGGCGTGCACTGCCAAGGAAATTAACAGCGCAGGCGTGAAGACTGACGCAGCAGGGCGGCGGGCGACGGAAAATCCTGGAATGGGTAGCGCAGCCATAGTTGGGTGTCGATCGGGCTCGACGAGCAAGCGATGCAGTTTCAAGCGGCATAATTATCGCACTAAAAGGGAAGAAATTTTAGATTGAGCGCCCGCTCGATAAGCCACCCCGTCGCCAAAACAAAGATGAGTCCGGACCCGCCAATGAAGATCAGCCGTTGGTAGAGACCAGTCCGCCTTAACGCAAATGCTGAAGGTAGAAACGCGGCAACGACCACAAGTTGACCGACTTCGACTCCAACATTAAATCCAACCAGGGACACCAGCAGTGCATCGCGCGGCAAACCCAGATCGGCCAGCACGCTCGCGAATCCAAAACCGTGAATGAGGCCGAATAAAAATGCGACCATCCAGCGGCGGCGCTGAAATAATGGGTAGAGATTGTTGAGCGCGGCCAGCATTACCGATAACGCGATCGCCGATTCGATGATTCGAGTCGGTAGTGTGATCACGCCGAGTGCGGCCAGGCTTAAGGTGATCGAATGCGCAATTGTGAATGCCGTAACGATCTGAAACACGTCCCAGAACGCGGGCTTGAAAGCCTCTACGGGACGCCACCCGCCAATCAAGCCCGGTTGTGCCGCGGCACCGTTTGCGCGCGGCACCAATACCGCCGGCAGCAACAACGCCAGTAAAAATAAAATGTGGTCGAAGCCTTTCCAGATATGCCAGACGCCTTCCCGCCCATAGTCGATGAACTGCATGAACCGGCTTGCGCTCGTGAGTTCGAAGCGTTGCCGCGCGGTGTCAGGGCTGAAAATCGCGGTGCGCGTGGCGCCCGCGTACTCGAGGCGCAATAAACCTTTATGTTGGGGGTCGAGATCGAAAAATAAGTTGTAGCCGACCTCCAACGCACCACCGGCTTTTGCGCACTGCGCCTCAAAACGCATCACTGCATAGGTGCCGTCACTATGCAGGTCAACGAGATGTTGCGTCGCGCGCGATGGACACGGGGCCCCGTCCAGCGCCATGGTGAGACGCGCCAACGCGTATGCGGCAATCTCTTGGTGCCGGCTGCGCACTTCGCCCCAGGTGATTTCACCGTCGCCATTGCTGTCGAGGCCGATCGCAAAATCGAGATCGCGCAACGCAATGTCCCACTGTCCGTGAAGGCTGGCGCCGTCAACCGCGATGGATAAATAACTGTCGCTTGGCTTGTGGGCGAACGCGCTGCCAGTGCAGAGTGCCAGCACGAGGCAACACACAGCGCGGATCACGGCGCACCTTTACGCATGGCCGCAAGCTCCTGCGCCAATCGCTGCAAATACCAGTCTTCGATTTTCGTCTGCGCGATCCAGTCGAGCCCGGGTTGCGCGGCCACTGGCGCGCGCGCAGCAACCGCGGCCTCGAGCAACACGCGCGCATCGCGCGGTTCTTTTTGAACCTGCCAGTTGCTGTGGGCGAGGCGCAGAGCCTCCGCGGGTTGTTTAAGAATACTCAAAGTGAAGCGCGATTCTTCCTGCTCATGCGTGGTATCGCCGCGCAAGCGCGCAGCGTTGTAGCGGTCAGCGAGTGAGGCGCGATGGACACCCGCCGCCGGTGAGTTGAGCGCGTGCTCTGCCAGCGCCAGACGCAGTAGCAAAGGATCTGCCAGCGTCCAATCCTTGAGGAGTGTGACCACTTCCTGAGGACGGCCGTAATCAAGCATGAAATCCGCATAGGCTGCGAGCAGAAATCCGTCAGTGATGCCGAGCGCCAGCGCGCGCTTGAAATACTGTTCAGCAAGCCGCGCATCGTTGAGACGCCACGCCATTTCCGCCAACCGCAGCAGCGCCCATAGCTTTTGTTCGGGGCTTGCACTGCTGGCGCGCGCAAGTGCCTGATTCAGCGCCTCCAGGCTCGCCGCCGCGCGTCCGGTCAGTCCATCGATGAAGGCCGCGCAACCGACCGCGCTTAATTCGTCAACCAGCGGCGCCATCGATTTGCAGTCGCGGCGCGCAGTCGGGTAGTCGGCCTGCACCAAATGGATAACCATGCGTAAAGACCATGCGCGCGCGTTGTCAGGCTCGCGTTCGAGCGCGCGCGCAAGATCGGCGAGCGCCGCTTGAAAATCGTGACGATATTGAACGAGGGTCGCCCGCATCACGAGCACGGCAGTCGGCGGCTCAGCCATGTCCCACCATGGTTTGAGCGCTGCCTGCGCATAGCCTACAAAGCGCGGATCGCCCTGCGCGAGCGCCTGATCAAAGTAACGCCGCGCGAGACGTGTCGCGAGCGCCAGATTTTGCGGATCTTGCGCAAGTGCACCACGCAGTTCGCGAATTTCGCGCATGGACGGGTCATTCGGCCTCACCGGCAGGCGCTCCAGCACTTCGCTGTCCGACGCGGGCAGGCGCGGAGCAGCAATAACTTCTGGCGCTCGGATCAGAACGCACAGAACCGCTAGGAAAACAATGGGAATGGAGAAGTGAGCGATTGGCCGAACTCTCTCGCGGGCGACCGGCCATGCCGGACTAAAGTGCTGCGATGATAATTGGATTTGCAAATGTAAACAACGTGTTATATAGTCACGTCAACCAAAAGGGAGGTTGTGCATTTATCTCTTATGGCCCGCGCGGCCATATTGGTTGTATTTTTTTAAAACATAAGAGGAGATTCACTTGAAAAAACTGATTGCTGCTTTGGTTGCTGGCGCTTTTGCGATTGCTTCCGTTGGTGCATTTGCTGCTGCCCACACCGGCGCCCAGCCCGCTAAAGACGAGATGAAAAAAGACGGTATGAAAAAAGACGAAATGAAAAAAGACGGCATGAAAAAAGACGAAATGAAAAAAGATGGCATGAAAAAAGACGAAATGAAGAAGTAATTTCTTCTTTCCTTAAAAAGGCAGGGGCGACCCTGCCTTTTTTTTTGCGGGCGCGCCAGGATGGCAACGTAGGCCGCCCGAATCTCAATACATCACCATCAAAATGAATTCGGCTTTCAGCGCCAATCTTGCGATCGCCTGCCGACGTTTATTTGGAACGTGTCGCGATGCGACAGCGGCCCTCGCCACCTTTCGCACAACGTATCGATGACCGGGCAACGCATTATCGTCGGCATGTCAGGCGGGGTCGATTCGGCAGTCGCCGCGCTGCTGTTGAAACAGCAAGGCCATGACGTCGTCGGGCTTTTCATGAAGAACTGGGAAGACGACGATGACGATCAATATTGCAATTCGCGCGAGGACCTCGTTGACGCGGTGTCGGTTGCGGACCGCATCGGTATCGAAATCGAGGCCGTCAACTTTTCAGCCGAATACAAAGAGCGTGTGTTCACCGGGTTTCTGCACGAATATCAATCGGGCCGCACGCCCAATCCCGACATCCTGTGCAATGCGGAAATCAAGTTCAAATCATTTTTGGAACATGCGGTCAACATGGGCGCGGACTGCATTGCAACCGGCCACTACGCACAGGTGCGCGAGGCCGACGGGCTTTTTCAGTTGCTCAAAGCTGAGGACGGCACTAAAGACCAAAGTTATTTCCTGCATCGCCTGAACCAGGCACAGTTGTCAAAAACCCGGTTTCCGCTCGGCAACCTTTATAAGCGCGAAGTGCGAGAGATCGCACGCAAGGCCGGGCTACCGAATCACGATAAAAAAGATTCAATGGGTATTTGCTTCATTGGCGAGCGACCGTTTCGGGAGTTTCTCAACCGCTATTTACCCGCCGACCCGGGTGAGATCTGGACACTCGACGGTCACCTGGCGGGCCGCCATATGGGCCTCATGTTTTACACCATAGGCCAGCGGCAGGGCCTCGGCATCGGCGGTATGCGGCGGAACAGTTCACCCGCCGAAGGCGACGGTGACGCTTGGTATGTGGCCGCCAAGGACATTCCCAATAACCGCCTTCTGGTGGTGCAAGGTCACGACCACGACGCACTGCTCAAAACCAGCCTGACCGCGATCGACGCAAACTGGATTAGCGGCACACTCCCGCACTGCAACTGGGTTTATAACGCGAAGACCCGCTATCGCCAGAAAGATGCGCCCTGCACCATTGCGCGCGTTGACGACCGGGGTTGCGATATAGAGTTTGCCGAACCGCAATGGGCGGTGACGCCCGGCCAATCAGTGGTGGTCTACGAAAGCCGCGTGTGTCTGGGCGGCGGAATCATTCAGTAGATCGAGAATCGACAGCGGCGCAGCAAGCCGTGCTGGTATCTATATGTTAGCTTTTAGGCGGAGCAGTCGATTTAAACGAGGCGCGCTTGGCGAGCTTGTTCGATAAATTGGCGAGATTCGGGTACAAGTCGCGCCAGTTAAGTGGCGGCATGCGCAATTCCAAATAGTCAAGCGCACAGCCTACCGCGATATCGGCGAGACTATAAGAGTCCCCTGCGCACCATGCGCGGTCTGCCAGCTCTTCCGACATCGCCTTAAGCGCGCGGTCGACTTTGCCCTGCTGCCGCGAAATCCATTCGGCGCTTTGCATTTCGGCCGGCCGCCGTTGCTCGAGCACCACAGCGATTGCAGCGTCAATACACCCGTCGGCGAGCGCTTCCCACCGGCGGGTTTGAATTCGCTGGCGGGTGTCGTCAGGAATGAGACGCCGGACGGGACTTGCGCTGTCCAGATATTCGACGATCACGCGCGAGTCGAACAAAGTGGTTTCGTCATCGAGCACCAATACCGGAACCTTGCCGAGCGGATTAAATTCCGGCACGCGGGTTGCGGGATCAGCAAGGTTGTCCAGCACTAAATCGTATTCGATGCGCTTCTCCGCCAGAACGATACGCACCTTTCGGCTGTACGGACTGACGGGTCCGGCAAACAACTTCATGTGTGCTCTGATCACTGCGTTTGACGATATCGTGTGGATAAATTCGCACGTGATTATAACATTGCGATTTACCGCTTTGCCCGCGTTCCGCGTGCGCAGTCACTTGACGCGTCAACGCCGCTGGTAGTACGCTGCGCCACTTCTCCACCTCCTCGAGCGCAATCATGGACAACGTCGCCGACCAGTACATTCTCTTCACACAGCCCGGATGAAGTAGCTGCCTTCGAGCGAAAGAGTTTCTTTCGAAAAAAAAGGTTGATTTCGTCGCCATCGATGTATTGAACGATGCGGGCGGGCGCGAGAAGTTGCTCGCTTTCGGCGTGCGTAATGTTCCGGTCGTCGCCCGTGGCGACCAGTTCGTGTTCGGCCAGAATCTCGAAGACGTCGCCGAGTTCGTCGGCTTGCACGGCACCGGTCACACGCCGCTGCCGACCGAACAGTTGATTGTCAAATGGGTCAATGTATTGCGCGCGGCGCAACGCCTGATCCGTCAGATGCCTGCTGATCAGATGAATGAACTCGTTATCGCGAACCGCGAACGCTCGATTCGTCTCATGAGCCACCATGTGTTTCGCATTGGCGAGGCTTATCTTGAAACTGCAGTAGACGGGGTCGAATATGCGACGCAGCTCGCCAACGAGCCGCCCGCTGACGGCGCCTTCACGACCGGAGAACAAATCGCACGCTATGGCGATGAGGTTATCGCGCGCGTCGAAAAATGGTGGAACGGGCTTGCCGACAAATCGTGCGGACAAAAAGTGAAAACGTTTTTCGGCATGCAACCGCTTGCCATGCTGTTCGAGCGCTCGGTTTGGCATTCGGCACAGCACACCCGACAGCTCGCCGCCGTGCTCGAGCGCTTTAACATCAAGGCCGACCGGCCCCTGACTGCCGAAGATTTAGCCGGTTTGCCGCTGCCTGAACGGCTATGGGAATAAATAAATAGTAGTGGCGGAGACTCGATCGTCCGCGAGCCGCGCCTTCGCTATTCGATACGGATGCCGGCGTCCTTGATTACCTTGCCGTACTTCGCGATTTCCGCCTTGATCAAAGCGGCGTACTGCTCAGGCGTGCTGCCGATCAATTCGTTGCCGCCTTGCGTTCCAAGCCACTCGACAACGTCAGGCATTTTGAGCGCCTTCACCGATTCCCGGTAAAGCCGGTCAACGATCGCCCTGGGCGTGCCGGCCGGCGCGAGTATGCCCTGCCACGAACTCACTTCGAATCCTTTTAATCCCGCTTCGTCGAGCGTTGGCACATCGGGAAGTTGCGGCGCGCGGCGGTTGCCCGAATATCCAATTGCACGCAACTTGCCCGCGCGCAATTGGGGTATCGACGTGATCAGCGTATCGAACATCATGGGCAACTGCCCGCTCAGAACGTCGGTAAGCGCTGCGGCACTGCCCTTGTATGGAACATGGATCAATTTCGTTCCTGTCATCGTCGCCAGAAATTCGCCAGCCAGATGATTGGCGCCGCCGAGCCCGGTCGAACCGTACGCGAGCCCTGATTTAGATTTCACATAGGCGACAAGGTCCTGCAAATTCTTAACCGGCAGCGAAGGCTGCACGACTAACACGTACGCATAGTAAGTGCCTTGCGTAACCGGCGCGAAATCCTTGACCGGATCGTACGGCAGCTTCGAATACAAGCTCGGGTTGAGCACGAACGGCGCGCTGTTGCCCATTACGATCGTGTAGCCGTCGGGCGGTGATTTGGCGACGAGATCGGTGCCGATGATCGCATTAGCGCCGGGCCGGTTGTCGACCACGACGATCTGACCCATGGCATCGTACAATTTCTGACCCAGCGTGCGCGCAAATATATCGCCCGCGCCGCCGGCGACGTATGGCACGATAAAGCGGATCGGACGGGCAGGATAATTCTGCGCATGTAAAGAACCTGCGAACGCACACAGGCACACCATTGTCGAAAAACCTCGCATCGCTCCTCCTCAATATTTGCTCGTTATCGCGCGATGCCTTGTGCATCGCAGGCAGAGTCTACAACAGCATGGGCTGCAAAAATTGCGCTAAACTAACGGTTCTGTCTTTGTCGCAATCGGCGCCGTGCGCGCCCGACCCACTCATGTTCCCGAGTTGCCTGCCATTCATCGCTTTGCGTCCTGCGCCGCCGCGGTCATGTTGAATTCCGCCGCCGCGCGTCGCGCACTGCCCTCAATCGACCGCCTGCTCAAGCTCGATACGGTCATCACGCTTATCGACCGGCATGGTCGCCCGCTCGTAACTGAAACGCTGCGCGCGGTGCTCGACGGCCAGCGCGCAATTCTCGCCGGCGATCCACAGGCGATTCCACCGGCGGACGACGCATTGAGCGAACAATGCCGCGCCCGCTTGCATGAATTGAGTCAGCCTTCGCTGCGGCCGGTCTTCAATCTGACCGGCACGGTGTTACACACCAATCTCGGGCGCGCGCTTTATCCTGAAGTCGCAGCAAGGGCGGCGACTGCTGCGATGACACGCGCAGTAAATCTCGAATTCGATCTTGGCGACGGCGCGCGCGGCGAACGTGACAGCCATGTTGAAGTCTGGCTGCAGCGACTGACCGGTGCAGAAGCTGCCGTCGTCGTCAACAACAACGCCGCCGCGGTTTATCTGATCTTGAATTCGCTTGCGCCAAAAAAAGAAGTCATCGTATCGCGTGGCGAGCTGGTCGAAATCGGCGGCGCATTTCGAATTCCCGACATCATGGCGCGCGCCGGCTGCAAGTTGAAAGAAATCGGGACGACCAATCGCACGCATGCACGCGATTACGAGCAGGCCATCGGCGCGCGCACTGCGGCCATCATGAAAGTCCACGCGAGCAATTACAAGATCGAGGGCTTCACGGCGAGCGTGGCAGAAAGCGATCTCGCGGCGATCGCCCACCGGCATGCGCTGCCCTTCCTCAACGATCTCGGCAGCGGCATGTTGATCGACCTCCAGGCGTACGGCTTGCCGCACGAGCCGACGCCGCGCGAAGCGATCGCTGACGGCGCCGACATCGTCACATTCAGCGGCGACAAGCTGCTCGGCGGCCCGCAGTGCGGCTTGATCGTCGGCCGCCGCGATCTGATCGAGAAAATCCGCAAAAATCCGATGAAGCGTGCATTGCGCATCGATAAAGTACGGCTCGCGGCGCTTGAAGCCGTGTTGCGCCTTTATGCTGATCCGGCGCGCCTCGTGCGCGAGTTGCCGACGCTGCGCCTGCTGACCCGGCCGCAAACTGACATCAACGCGCAAGCGCAACGCGTGTTGCCTGCGCTGGCCGCCGCCATGGGTGATCGAGCCGACGCCGCAATCGTCGAGTGCTCGAGCCAGATAGGCAGCGGCGCATTACCGGTCGATGCGCTGCCCAGCGCGGGCATTGCATTGACGCCGCGCGCTAAACGAAAGAGCAGCGCAGCCGATGCGTTATCGATCGCTTTTCGTGCGCTGCCGGTGCCGGTCATCGGCCATATCCGCGAAGGCGCATTCATTCTCGATCTGCGCTGTCTCGACGACGAAGCAGGCTTTCTCGCGCAATTACCCAATCTGAAAATGCAAAACCTAGCTACACAGATCGCAGAGGCCACACCGAAAAAAACAGCGCAGAAGGACTTTAATAAATGAAATACCTTGATTTTATTTTCTCTGCGTCCGCTGTGCCCGCTGTGACCAACCGGTTTTTCTCATGATCGTCGCGACTGCAGGTCATATCGACCATGGCAAAACGACGCTGGTGAAAGCGCTGACCGGTGTCGACACCGATCGTCTGCCCGAAGAAAAAAAACGCGGTATCTCGATCGACCTGGGCTTTGCGTACCGCAAGACGCCCGCCGGCGATATGCTCGGCTTTGTCGACGTGCCCGGGCACGAGCGCTTCGTGCGCAATATGTTGGCCGGCGTGTGCGGCATCGACTATGTGATGCTGATCGTGGCCGCCGACGACGGCGTAATGCCGCAAACGATCGAGCATCTGAACATCGTCGATCTGCTCACCATACCGCGCGGTATTGCCGTGATTACGAAAACGGACCGCGTGCCAGCCGAACGCGTCGCCGAAGTTGTAACCGGCATTCGCGCTCTGCTCGCAGGGACAGCGCTCGAAAAAATCGACGTACTGCCGGTATCGGCCGTCAGCGGCGACGGGATCGAGACGCTGCGTGAAACGCTCGCGACAGCCGCGCGTGAATTCGGCAACCGCGAACACGCGGGACGCAATCTGCGCTACGCAATCGACCGTGTATTCACGATTGTCGGCAGCGGCACCGTGATCACAGGCACGCTCTTCAACGGCGCCGTCGCCGTCGGCGACAAGCTGATGCTCTCGCCGAGCGGCATCGAAGTGCGCGTGCGCGGAATTCAAAAGGACGGCCAGGCCGCAACGCAGGCGATCGCGGGCGAGCGCTGTGCGCTAAACGTGACGGGCGCCGACGTTGCCGACGTTCATCGCGGCGATTGGGTGATCACGCCGGCGATTCATGCGCCGACGCAACGGCTCGACGTGCGCCTGCAGTTGCTTGCCAGCGAAACACAGCCGCTCAAACACTGGACACCGATACATTTACATCTCGGCACTGCGGACGTCACCGCGCGCATCGCAATCCGGCGCGGGGCATCGATTGCGCCCGGCTCATCCGCGCTCGTGCAGGTAATAGCCGACAAACCGTTAGCCGCGTTGAACGGCGATCGCTTCATCCTGCGCGACCAGTCGGCGATGCGCACGATCGGCGGCGGCACGGTCATCGATCCGTTCGTCGGCCCGCGGCGCAATGCGCAGACGCGCGCTGCTCAACTTGCCGCGCTCGAACATGCCGACCCGGCAGCGGCGCTCGCGGCCTTACTCACATGCTCGCCGGCCGGCGTCGATCTCATGCAATTCGAGCGCGCGTTTAATTTGACCCCGGAACGCGCGGCGGCGCTCGAACAGTCGCCCGCGATCGCGATCGTCGGCAAGGAGCTGCGAGTAGCACTGCCGCGCGCGACCGTCGACGTGATCACGCAGAGCGTGATCGATACGCTGACACGCTTTCATCGCGAAGCGCCGCAAGCGACCGGCATCGAGATCGCGGTGCTGCGCAAGCAGCTCGCGCCCGCTTTGGCGGCCGCGACGTTCACTGCACTTTTGCGCGAACTTGGCGACGCCAAGAAAATTGAAATCGCCGGCTCGGGCGTGGGCCTGCCACGGCACGTTGCCACCGACAATCCAGCTGACGAAAAAATGTGGCAGGCTTTAAAACCGATACTTGATAACGCCGGATTCAATGTGTTGCCGCTGCGTGAACTGGCACCCGCGGCGGACATCAAGGAACCGATCCTCAAAGATTTTTTGCATCGCAAAGCGCGCACCGGCGAATTAATTCGGGTGACACCCGAGCGTTTTTATCCGCGCGCCACGCTCGCACAGCTCGCAGCAGTCGCGCAGGTTGTTACCCAAACGGTACCTGGCGGCCAGTTCACCGCCGCGCAATTCCGCGATCGCAGCGGCGTAGGGCGCGGGCTGGCGATCGAGATTCTCGAATGCCTCGACCGCCTCGGCATCACGCAGCGCATCGGCGACGTGCGCAAAATGCGCAAAGATTTCGTGCCGATACTCGGCGCGGCGGTTGCGCCGCCTGCGCCGCCGGTCAAACCGCAAGCTGCTGCAAAGCCCGCGCCACAACCTGCGCGGCGCAACCCATCGCATCATTTCAAACGCTGAAAATTAAAGGTCAACACACATGGCAAACTTCGACGTGATCGTAATCGGAGCCGGCATTACCGGCCTTAGCGCCGCCAAAGCTGCGGTGCAGCGCGGGCTGCGAACCGCCAACATCGAAGCGCTGATGTTTGGCGGCCTCGTCGTCAACATCAACGAACTCGACGGCGAGCCGGCCGGCTCCGGAACCGACTTCGCATCTAACTTGATGATGGAAATCTCAGAACTCGGCGTGGAAAACCTCTCCGAGACCGTCAGCACTATCGCCCGCGACGGCAACCAGCTAAGCGTCACCACCGACGCCGGGACGCACCGTGCGCGCGCGGTGATCATCGCCTCCGGCGCCAAATTAAAACGCCTCGGCATACCGGGTGAAGCGGAGTTTGAATACAAGGGCGTCTCGCAATGCGCGGACTGCGACGGGCCGATGTACAAGGGTGAAGAAGTGGTCGTCGTTGGCGGCGGCGATTCGGCCCTGCAGGAAGCACTGGTGCTCGCTGAGTATTCAAAATGCGTACACCTCGTGCATCGCAACGCCACGTTCCGCGCGCAGCAGCACCTCGTCGACGCGATCGGGCGCCATGACAACATCAAGCCGGTCTTAAACAGCGTGGCCGAAGCGATACTCGGCAATGCAATGGTAGAAAAGGTGCGCGTGCGCGATGTGGTTGCCAATGCGTCGCGGGAGATTCCGTCCGCGGGATTTTTCGCCTACATAGGTCTGGAACCGTCATGCGAATTCGCGCCGGCGGAACTCGCCCGCGATGTGGCCGGGTTTCTCATTACGGACGATGCGTTCAATACTAAAATGCCTGGCGTATTCGCCGCCGGCGCGGTACGCGCCGGGTATGGCGGAATGCTCACGCACGCGATCGCTGAAGGCGAGGCAGCAGCCAACGCGGCGGCAGCGCAGCTCGGCGTCTGATAAACGTATCGCCTATAATCGGGCGTGAGCCGCGCTGTGTAATTTAAGAGCCTCGCATCGATGCGGACTTGCGTGAAGCGCGCCAGTGATATGGTGCCGGCAGCGCAGTTAGCAGCGCATACGGTAGCAAGAGTAGCAAGGTAGTAAATTCGCGAGCCGGTGTCCGAGGCCGCCAATAGCATTTCAAGTATTGAAAAGGAAGGGAATCGCTCCCGGTGGGGCGGCCGGACTTCAAACCCGGTGAGGGCTGTTTACAGTTCTGTGTGGGTTCGACTCCCACTCTCTTCCGCCAATCCACTCATAGTGTGACCGACGAGGGTCATCGGTCATGGAGGACTGCCCAATCATGAACGCGCGCGCATTGTTGTCGGCAATATCCGTTGCGACCGTTCTCGCCTTATCGGCTCCCCCCGGCGCCTTTGCGCAAACCGGTTATCCGGCCGGCACCATTCGCATCGTGTCGCCCTATCCGCCCGGCGGCGGCACCGATATTCTGTCGCGCGTGATCGGCCAGAAGCTGAACGAAAATCTCAAGCAACCAGTCGTCGTCGAAAATCGCGCTGGCGCCAACGGGACTATCGGCGCCGCCTATGTGGCGAAGTCTGCGCCCGACGGGCTCACTATGCTCGTCGTGCCAGCCGGTTATGCGGCAAATCCGGCGTTATACAAAAGCCTGCCCTATGACCAGGCGCGCGATTTAGCGCCCGTGTCACATCTCGCCTCGGGACCGCTCGTGCTCGTCGTTCATCCATCATTGCCGACGAAGTCGATCAGGGAATTCATCGCGCTCGCCAAGAGCCGCCCCGGCGAAATCAATGTCGGTTCCGCCGGCAACGGTTCGCTGCCGCATTTATGCGCCGAGCTATTTAACAGCGCCGCGGGGGTGAAGCTCACGCATATTCCGTACAAAGGTTCGGGTGCGGCCATCGTCGATGTGCTCGGCGGCCAGGTCCCGGTTTACTTCATGAACATTCTGCAAAGCCTGCCGCTCATCAAGGCCGGCAAACTGCGCGCGCTCGGCGTCACCAGTCCGCAACGCTCGGCCATTGCGCCCGAGTTGCCGGCAATCGCGCAGGACGTCCCCGGCTTCGACATGACGAACTGGTATGGGCTCCTCGTGGCCGGCGGCACGCCGCGCGAGATCATCGGCAAACTTCAACAGGAAGTCGCGCGCGTACTGAATCTGCCGGAGCTTAAGGAACGCTTGGCCGGCGAAGGCATGACGGTCGTGGCGAGCACGCCTGCGGTCTTCGTCGAATTTCTGGCAGGCGAAACCGCGAAATACAATCGCATCATTCAGGCAGCCGGCATTAAGAACTCGCAATAACTTCGAGGACAACAACATGACAAACAAAAGCAATGAACCACGCTACGACGTGCTGTGGCCGCTATCCCGTAAAGCAGTCACGCGAACTGCTGCCGCCGCCCGCCTGCCCGATCTCAATGGCAAGACGATATGCGAATTGTGGGACGTGATTTTTCGCGGTGAGACCATTTACCCATTGGTCCGCGAATACATCAAGAAGCGTTATCCCGGCGTGAAGTTCGTCAACTACGCGAAATTCGGCAACTTCCACGGCGCGCGCGAGCATGAAGTCTCGGCAACGATCCCCGACAAATTACGCGCGCACAAAGCCGACGCGGTCATCGTCGGCATCGGCGCCTGAGGGAGTTGCACGCCCGCCGTGTTGCGGGCAGCAGCGATGGTTGAAAGACTCGGCATCCCGACCGCGTCCATCATCGGTTCGGGCTTTTTAAAACAGGCTGAAGTAATTACGAAAGGCGTCGGCGTGCCGCTTGCAATCGGTGTTTATCCCGGTGCGCCGATGGTCGACAGCGAAGCCGAACTCAAACGCAAAGTCGAAGAAGTGCTGGCGCCAGGCCTGCTCAAGGGCCTGATTGGCGAAGCGCCGGCGGACCTCGACACGGTCGCTGAACCGGCGGCGGGCGAAGTCGTGATGAGCGGCACGTACGACGAAGTTCAGGAGCATTTTTACCGTCAGTTGTGGACCGACGGATTGCCGATCGTACCGCCGACGCGTGAGCGCGTCGATGCGTTTCTCTCGTTCACCGATCGCAAATCCGAC
>JANYCE010000139.1 GCA_025360445.1 Betaproteobacteria bacterium | reverse complement strand
CCCCGGCCGTCGCTTTCTTGACCATCGGCAGAAATTTTTTCGCCAGATCGGCTGCGGTGGTCCGCTTAAAGTAATCCGTTACCGACGTTTCACCGCCCGTCAATATTCCACTGGCGTCCTGCACCGACATTTTCTTTGCTGCATCGACGAGCAGGGATTTGGCTTCCGCTACGGCCGCCTCCGCCGCACGGTTCATTGCTAATTCAAGTTCTTCGGCCTGACGCTTCATGCCCATTGCGCGCATCAGCCCTTCGACTTTTCGCAGCGATTCAGGCAACGGGATTTTGATTTTAGCGTTGCCGAAAAAACCATTTTCCACGCCCAACTTGCCCACCGCGGCGGCGGCGCTATCCGTGAGCGCCTGTTTCAAGCCCGATACCGCATCTTTGTTTGAGATGTCGCTGAGTGCGGCTGCCATCGAGCACGTTGCGACCAGTAAGCCCGCTAACAGGGCGAATATGCGAGTCATCCGAATCCTTTGTAGTCGAACATTGCGCGTGTACTGTCCTAGGCTACGCCGGCGTCGTGCGCCTGCTGATCGGCGTGATAGCTTGAACGCACCATCGGCCCGCATGCGGCGTGGGCGAAACCCAGTTCGGTTGCGACACGCGCAAATTCGTCAAAAATTGCTGGCTCGGCATAGCGCAGTACCGGCAGATGATGCGCCGACGGCTGCAAATATTGGCCTAGCGTGAGCATGTCAACGCGGTGCGCGCGCAAGTCATGCAGCACCTGGGTGATCTCGTCGTCGGTTTCACCCAGCCCCAGCATGAGCCCCGATTTGGTTGGCACGTGCGGCAAGCGCGTCTTGAAGCCGCTGAGCAGCGCGAGCGAATTCGCGTAATCGGCGCCCGGCCGCGCGTGTCTGTACAGTCGCGGCACGGTTTCCAGATTATGGTTGAGCACGTCAGGCGGCATCGCGGCAAGAATTTCGAGCGCAACCTCGAGACGCCCGCGAAAATCCGGCACCAGAACTTCGATGCGGGTCGCCGGCGACAGTTCGCGCACGGCTTTAATGCAGTCGGCAAAATGTCCCGCGCCGCCGTCGCGCAAATCGTCGCGATCCACGCTCGTGATCACCACGTAGCGCAGCTTGAGGGCGGCGATGGTTGTCGCGAGATTGCGCGGCTCGTTTATGTCGGGCGGCTTGGGCCGGCCGTGCGCAACATCGCAGAACGGGCAGCGGCGCGTGCACAAGTCGCCCAGTATCATGAACGTGGCCGTGCCTTTGCCAAAACATTCGCCAATATTCGGACAGCTCGCTTCTTCGCACACCGTGTGGAGGCTATGGCTGCGCAGCACATCCTTAATTTCCTGGAAACGCGCGCCATTGCCCATTTTGACGCGTATCCACTCAGGCTTTTTAAGGCGCTCGACCGGCACGATGTTGATCGTCGATCTGCCGTGGGCACGCGCGGTCTTCGCTGCGCCTTTTTGTTTTTCAGTGACGTCGCTCATGAAGAAACCTGCTTTTGCAATCTTGTTTCGAGGTGATAAATCAGTTGCTCGCCCAGCACTTCGGGCGAAGCGGCGATGCCGAGGTTGCGCGTCTGGGTTACGGCAAGACCCGGATAGCCGCAGGGATCAATTGCTTGAAAAGGTTGCAGATCCATTGCGACGTTCAACGCGACCCCGTGATAACAGCGGCCATTGCGGATGCGCAAACCGAGCGCCGCGACTTTCGCATCGCCCGAATATACGCCCGGTGCGTCATTGCGGCCGCTTGCTGTAATACCGTATTGCGCGAGCAAGCTTATCACGGCATCTTCGATGAGCCTGACGAGCGGGCGCACGGTAATTTGCCGGCGTTGCATATCGAGTAACAGGTAAACGATGGGCTGTCCGGGCCCGTGATATGTGATTTGTCCGCCGCGATCGGTTTTGATGACCGGGATACCGTTGTCAAAGCGCGGCAGATGTATGGAGCGCGCCGCGACGCCGAGTGTGTAGACCGGCGGATGCTGCAATAGCCACAACTCGTCAGGCGTATCGGTCACGCGCTTGAGCGTGAACTCGCGCATCGCGTGCCAGGACGTTGCATATTCGACGGTGCCCAGGCGCCGCACGAGGACGCAGGGGCGGGGGCTGAGGATCGGGGTTCGCGAACTCGCGAGGACTGAGTCGGGAAGTTCGCACTGCGCGCTGCTGCATTCGGGCTGCCAAGGGCCAGGTTTCGGCTCAATCCTCATGAGTTATCCTCAGTCCTGCTCACAACACCATGACGACCATCGGGTGGTCGCATAATTCTTGATACAGCGCGTCGAGTTGTTCGCGCGACACCGCATTGATCGTGCACGTGACGCTCAGATACTTGCCGCGCTTGCTGGTTTTCATTTCCATCGTGGCGCCGTCGAAATCCGGCGCATGACGCCGCACCACTTCGAGGACGCCCTGCGCGAACCCGGCGCGCGTTGAGCCCATGATTTTGAGTGGAAACTCACATGGGTAGTCGATTAACGACGGATCCTGCCGGTCAGTCATGCAGATTTATGCGGCGCGCCGCATCACGGCCTGTTTGAATTCCTGGTAGTGCGCGTGCATGCGGCGGAATAGCGGGCCGGGCTTGCCTTCGCCGACGGGTTCATCGTCGAGCTTGGTTACGCCAAGCACTTCCTTGGTCGACGAGGTGACCCAGATTTCTTCGGCGGTGCGCACTTCGTGTTCCGAGATTTCGCGCAACTCGAGCGGAATCTTGTTTGCATTGGCGATTTCAATTATCACGTCGTAAGTAATGCCGGGCAGGACCAGGTGGTTTTTAGGCGGCGCGAGCAGCACGCCATTGCGAACGATAAACACATTGCTCGCCGAAGCTTCAGTCAGATAGCCATCGCGAAACATCACAACTTCGGCTGCACCCGCGTCGACCGCCATTTGCTTTAACAGGCAGTTGCCAAGCAGCGACACCGATTTCAAATCGCATTTGAGCCAGCGGAAATCGGTCGCTGTTATGCAGGCGACGCCCTGATCGATTTGCGCACGAGGCGGCGTGACGAGCGGATTGCTCATCATGAATACGGTCGGCTTTACATTCAATGGAAACTCATGCGCGCGCTTCGCCACACCGCGTGTGACCTGGTAATAAATTGACTGATCGTCCCCCGCGTTTCGCGCCACGAGCTCCTGCGTGAGTTTCGTCCATTCGTCGTCGGAGTGCGGATTCGGGAGCCGGATACCGTCCAGACTGTGTTGTAGCCGCTTGAGGTGTTGAGGCAGCCGGAACAGATGGCGTGAGTAGGCGGGCACCACTTCATACACGCCGTCTCCAAAGATAAAACCGCGGTCGAGCACCGGGATGCGCGCTTCCTCAAGGGGCATGTAATCGCCGTTTAAATAAACAATTTCGCTGGCCATGGTTAAAACCTCAATTGGAAAAGCCGCTCACTTAAACAAAAGCCTGATCGAATCCCAGCCGCGGCCAAAAATTCCGGCCAAACCTACTTCTTCGAGCGCAACGACCGGCAAGTCGGCATACGGTTTGCCGTCGAGCAGCAGTTTCATCACGCCCACTTGCTGACCCGCGGCAACCGGCGCCAATAAAGGCTGGCGGCTTTCGAGGTTCGCTTTCACTTTGTCAGCCTGGCCTTTTGGCACGCTCACGTAAAGGTCGTTCAGAAAGCCCGCTTTCACGATATTAGAAGCGCCCTTCCAGACGCGCAGGTTTGCAATCGCCTGGCTTTTCTCGTACACCTTCACGCTATCATAATATTGGAAGCCATAATTAAGCAGCTTCTGACTTTCGGTCGCGCGCGTCGCTTCGGACGCCGAGCCTAGCACTACTGAAATCAACCGCCGCTCTCCGCGCCGTGCCGAGGCGATCAGACAATAGCCGGAGTTCTCCGTGTAGCCCGTTTTCATACCATCGACCGCCGGGTCGGACCACAGTAAACGGTTACGGTTGGCCTGCGTGATGTTGTTGTAGCGGTATTCCTTCATTGCATAAAGCGGATAGTATTCAGGAAAGTCGCGGATGATCGCGCTCGCGAGTAGCCCGAGATCTTGAGCCGTCGAGTAATGTTGGGGGTTCGGCAACCCGGTGGAGTTCACGAAGTTGGTATTTTTCATGCCGAGCCGTTGCGCTTGTGCATTCATCGTCCGCGCGAACGCCTCTTCACTGCCCGCGATCAATTCGGCGAGCGCGATGCACGCATCGTTACCTGATTGCACAATCATGCCGCGCATTAATTCATCGACCGTCACCGGTTTTTTCGGCTCGATAAACATGCGCGAGCCGTCGGCTTTCAATGCGCTTGGCGAGACCGCTACGGCCTGGGTCGGCTCGATGTGTTTTAGCTTAAGCGCCGTGAAGGTCAGGTAGGCGGTCATCAGCTTGGTCAACGACGCTGGTTCGACGCGCTCATTTGCAGTCTGACCCGCGAGCGTCTGCCGGCTTTGATAGTCGATCAAGACAAAAGAGCGCGCAGCAATGGCTGGCGGCGGGATCAGCGGGTTGGGCGCCTGGGCGGATGATGCGGCCGCAAAGCCGGACAACAATACAAAAAAGAGGGCGCGCATTAGCTTTTGAAAATCGTCAATTATATCAAGCGGTGTTGCGAACAAGCGGACCGCAACGCCCGCTTGAAAAATGAATGTTTACACGTGCGATATAAACGGTAAGGACTATGCGGCGTCGATTCCGCAGAGGCGCCAATGCAGCGGATCGGGCAGTTGGAAGTATTGCGTTTACCCCGCGTCGTCGCGATCGCGATGACGGCGCACAGCGGTGCGCAAAAATTTGAGCTGCCCGCGGAAATTGCTGCAGCCTTTGCAAATCAACAAATGCAGCATCACGGCCAGCCGCTCGACGCGGCCGAGCGCGCGCTCCTGCGACTGCGACAACAGCATGCTTACCTCCCTGCAGTTACGCATTAGCGGCGGTGCTCATTTTTTTTGTGACCGAACCATTTAATCTCGAGACATTCGCGCAATATAAGGCGAGCGCGATGCAGTATCACCCACAGGTTGGTCGGCGTGATCGCGCATTCCTGACAGATTTCCTCAGTCGTCATTTCCATGACTTCACGCAGCATGAAAATGCGTGCGGTGCGTTCCGGCATCAAGCGTGAACAGAGCTCGAAGACTTCCCAAAACTTGCGGTTTTCGAGCGCCTGCTCCGGGTCGCCCCAGGTGGCGGGCGCCTCCTGCCAGTGTCCATCCTGTTTGAACATCGCATCGACCGTTCCCGTCTCGTCATCGCCCGCCGTGCTCAGCGATTGCTCACGCGACTTGCGGCGGATCGCATCGAGTATCTTGTGCTTGAGGATCCCGGTGAGCCAGGTCTTGAGCGATGACCCGCCGGCGAACCGCGCGCGTCCCTCGATGGCGGCGAGCAACGTTTCCTGCACGACGTCCTCTGCCTGATCCGGGTTACGCAGTTGAAGCATGGCGTAACGCATCAAATATGGCCGGTGCTGCTGCAGATTCTGTTGGGAGGGGATATCCACGATGGGCTTGAAAAAAGCGCGCGATGGCGCAATTTACGACGTTTTTCCCCGCACAGCCATACTTACTTACAGGCCTTAACTCAAGGCGAGCAGTGCCGATTCCGGCGACTTGTCGAGCACCTTGAGAAGCGCCTTAGCAGCGCCTGTGTGTTGGCGCCTCAAATTCGAGGCCAAGCTCGGCTACGAGCGTATTGCCGCCGCCACCGGCCTGTCCAAGGGGGCGGTCGCCGGCTTTACGGCAAGATTTATCGGGCTTTCGTGCTCGGCCATGACATCGACGAGGGCCAGACCCAGGCCAAGTACGTCGACGGCATACTGGAATTAAATCTGGCGAAAAAAGCGTCGAACTCGGCTAAGCGAATTTCGATTCAGTAATTGCGCCGCCGGTAATGCCGAGGCGACGGGCGGACACGTCCGCCGCCTCGTTTTTTATCTGCCGTCATGTAGAATAGTCAGTGTTTACTCCCACCGCTGACCCGCTATGGCTATTGCTAGTACCGCTGCTGAATTAAAAGCCAAAATCCTCGCTGAAGCGTTGCCCTATATCCAGCGCTTCCACGGCAAGACCATCGTCATCAAGTATGGCGGCAACGCGATGACCGATGAAAAACTGAAGCACAGTTTCGCCAGCGATGTCGTGCTGCTCAAACTGGTCGGCATTAACATCGTCATCGTGCACGGTGGTGGTCCGCAGATCGACGACCAACTCACGAAAATCGGCAAGAAGGGGGAATTCATTCAGGGCATGCGCGTGACCGATGCGGAGACCATGGACGTCGTCGAAATGGTGCTTGGAGGACAAGTGAATACCGATATCGTGAACCTCATTAATCAGCACGGCGGCCGGGCGGTCGGCCTGTCGGGCACTGATGGCCCGCTGATCCGTGCGCGCAAAATGCTGATGCAGGGCAAAGATAATCCCAAAGAATTAATCGACATCGGTCGCGTCGGCGAAGTCGAATCCATCGACCCGGAAATCGTGCAGTTGTTGACGGCACAAAATTTTATCCCGGTGATCGCGCCGGTCGGTGTTGGCAAGGACGGCGAGTCATACAACATCAATGCGGATCTCGTTGCGGGCAAGCTTGCCGAAATCCTCAAGGCCGAGAAGCTCGTCGTGTTGACGAATACACCGGGCGTACTCGACAAAGCCGGTAACCTGCTTACGGGGCTGACGGCCAAAAAAATCGACGAACTGTTCGCGGATGGCACGATATCCGGCGGCATGCTGCCCAAGATCGGCTCTGCGCTTGAGGCGGTAAAGAACGGCGTTAATTCGTGCCACATCATCGACGGCCGGGTTGAGCACGCCGTGCTGCTGGAGGTGTTGACCAGCGACGGGGTGGGCACCTTGATCAAGCGGCGCTAGCGCGCTCAACCGGGGGAGGGCGGCGGTGAAATTTAATCGGGTCTGGGTGTTCGATCTCGACAACACCCTGCATAACGCGAGCCCGCATATTTTTCCGCACATCAATCGCGCGATGACCACTTATATGCAGACGCATCTGGGCCTCGATGAGGCCGGCGCGGGCGCGCTGCGCCAGCATTATTGGCAACGCTATGGCGCAACCCTGACTGGCCTTATGCGCAACCATGCGACCGACCCGCGGCATTTTCTGCGCACGACGCACGATTTTCCTGCGCTCGATCCAATGGTCGTGCGGGAGCCGGGACTGCGAGCGACACTGTCACGCCTGCCTGGCCGCAAACTCGTGTTTTCAAATGCGCCGATTCATTACGCGAGCGCGGTTCTTACTATCCTGGGCATTGCCGATTTGTTTGACGACGTGCTATCAATCGAACATACGCGCTACCGGCCAAAGCCGGACAGCTATGGTTTTCTCAAGCTCTTTAAACGCAATCGCGTGCACGCCAGGGCGTGCATCATGGTCGAAGATACGCTGGCCAATTTGAAGACGGCCAAGAAGCTCGGCATGTCAACCATCTGGGTAGCGCGGGCGGCGCGGATCCCCGCTTACGTCGACTTCAGCATTAAAAATCTATTGCAGCTGCCGCGTTTAGCGTGGCACCTTAATTAAAAATTTAAAGCCGGGAGGGCGACATGGGAAAACGGGGAGACCGCAAGCTGCAGATTCTGCAAACGCTCGCGCGTATGCTGGAGCAGCCGGCGTCAGAAAAAATTACTACCGCTTCATTGGCTGCCCATCTGGAGGTGTCCGAGGCCGCGCTATACCGGCATTTCGCGAGCAAGGCGCAGATGTTTGAAGGCTTGATCGAATTTATTGAGGAGACGCTGTTCGGTCTGATCAATAAAATCACCAGTGAAGAAAAAAGCGGCATCAAGCAGCTCGAGTCGATCACCGCGATGCTGCTCGGTTTCGCGCAGAAAAACCGCGGCATGACGCGTGTGCTGATCGGCGATGCGCTCGTGCATGAGAATCAGCGACTGCAGCAACGAATCAATCAGTTGCACGATCGCGTCGAAGCGACGCTCAAACAGGCGTTGCGATTCGCGGGCGGGCAGAACGAAATGGCCGCGACGGAAGACCCATCTGCGCGCGCGAACCTCATCATGAGTGTTATCACCGGCCGTTGGCATCAGTACGCAAAAAGCGGATTCAAGCGCGATCCGATGCAATACTGGGGCGAGCAATTTCGCACCCTGCTCGCGGAGTAAAGCACAGCACTTTGACGAAAGAGACTTATGACGATCACCACCCAGCAGCTCGCCGAATTGTTAATCGGGATTGCGCGTTCCCAGCAGGCGATCATCGACGGCGTCGAAAGCATGAAAGCTGGATTTAAGAGCACTCATCTCGGGCCATCGCTCGACACCGCGGCGAAGATCCGTTCAACGGGCCGGGCCCTCACGCTACAGGATTTTCCGGCGCGTGTGCTCGTTCAGTGCCAGGGCCGCGCGGGTCCCAACCTCGAGCAGGTGATCAAGGACCTTGACGATTTACTGTCGGGAAAAGTAACGACGCCTTCCGCCATCGCGCCAGCGACCGCACGCGCTGCCAACGCCGCACTGCGCCCGGCACCTAATGCTACCGCGCCCGCTGCGCCTAACGCCGTCGCTCCGGCCGCTGCACCGTTAGCACCGGCAGCGCCGGTTCGCGCCGCTTCGCCGGTGCCGGCCGTAGTATCCGTGCCCACGCCTGCGCAGGTTGCGGCGGCCAAGCCGGCACCTGCCGACAATGATCTCGATATGACTTGAAGTGCTGGTCTACGCGTTCTTGCGCAGGAAAAATACCAAGCCGGGCACCTCATGGCCTGGCGCGCCGCGGATCGTTTGTTTAAACGATAGAATTTCCGCGAGCCCGCTCGCCTCTGCAATGCGCTTAATGTAAGCAGCCGACTGCATGTAACGGCCGCTCGGCTGCACAATGTAATCGCAATCGTCTGCCGCGCGCTCAATAGAAAACGCAAACACGCCGCCCGCCTTGAGCACGCGCGCAACGTTGGTGAAGACGGCATTAAGCTCGCCCAGGTAGATAAAAACGTCGGCCGCCAACACTGCGTTAAAAGTCGCGGGTTCCGCGGTAACCAGATACGCGACGATGTCTTGCTCAACTAAAATGTCGTAAAGCTTATTCTTGGCCGCCTCGGCGAGCATGGCTGATGACACATCCACGCCGACCAGCAGTGAACAGGCTGGCTTTAAATGGGGGCCGCATAAACCGGTGCCGCATCCGAGATCGAGCACTTCGATGTCGCTTTTCCCGCACATCTCGATCACGCGTGCGCACAAAAGTTCTGGAATGCGATAGCCAAGATCGTCGACGAGCCGCTGATCGAAATGCGTGGCGAAATTGTCAAACACCGTGCGTGCGTAGGCGGCTGGCGCGCGGTCGGTCGTCACGCCTTCAGCGGCGTTCAGCAAATGCTGAAAGGTTTCAATTTCAACGCCGGCGGCGATCGCCTTGCGATAGCATCGCACCGCCGTATTGCGGTCACCGAGAGACTCGCATAATCGACCAAGATTAATGTACGGCTGGCTGAATTCCGGATTGAGATCAACCGCGCGTTGGAAGCAGGCAAGCGCGCCCTCGAGATCGTTGTCGAGTTGCAATACGACCCCCAGGTTGTTGTGCGCTTCGATGTAGTCGGGCTTGAGCGCGAGCGCGCGCCCATAACTCGCGATGGCATCGACAAGTTGCTGCTGATCGCGCCACGCAAGCCCGGCCCGGTAATGCGCTTCGGCGTGCGCGGGCTCAGCGTCGATTGCGCGCTGATAAGCCGCTAAACCGCGGGCATGCTCGCCGCTCGCGCACAGCGCGTTGCCGCGCTCGACGTGATTTTGAGCGATAACCTTAATGTCGCGACTCAGCAATCGGCGCCACCAATCGCTGATCGGCGCGCGAAACACCGCTTAGAGTTTGCCGCAGACGGCGCAGGCAGCGTCGCGTTGGAGCCGTACGGTGCGCCATTCCATCGACAAGGCGTCGAGCAGGAGCAGACGGCCGCTGAGCGACTTGCCAATGCCCGCGATCAGTTTCAGCGCCTCGGCCGCCTGCATTGAACCGATGATGCCCACGAGTGGCGCGAACACGCCCATCACGGCGCAGCGCAAGTCTTCATTGTCTCCGCCTTCGGGAAAGAGGCAGTGATAGCACGGCGCTGCCCGGTCGCGTCGATCAAATACTGCGATCTGACCATCAAAGCGCACGCCGGCGCCGGACACGAGAGGCTTCGCGTTGGCGACGCACGCGCGGTTGAGCGCGTGGCGCGTCGCAAAGTTGTCGCTGCAATCAAGCACGATGTCAGCTTCACGTACGAGCTGATCGAACCGCTCGCCGGCAACTCTTTCATTAAAGGCGCGCACTTTGATCTCAGGATTGATGCCGGCAAGCGTGCGTTCGGCTGACGCTGCTTTAGCCATGCCGATCGCATCTTCGCGATGCACGATCTGGCGTTGCAGATTAGTTAAGTCGACTGTGTCACCATCGCAGATCGTCAAGGTGCCGACGCCAGCTGACGCCAGATACAACGCCACCGGCGAGCCGAGACCACCGGCGCCCATGATAAGTGCGTGCGCGCGGGCGATTTTCTGCTGGCCGTCGATGCCGATTTCAGGCAACAAAATATGCCGGCTGTAGCGCAGCAGTTGTTCGTCATTCATTGGCAGGGTGCCCACAACGAAACGCCCGGACCAAGCCGGGCGTTGTGACTAGATGCCCGGACCAGGCCGGGCGTGTGCGAAACAAGGTGCGCGTTAGCGCGCGCTGGCACGCGTGGTGGTGCCGCGGCTCTTTAGAAACGAAATGGCTTGCGACAACTCATAATCGCTTTTGGCGACGACTTCCCCCGGTTCCGGTTTGGTGTCTTTTTCATCGACATCTTTTGGCCGCGGCGCCGGCGTAAAGTTGAACGCGTTGGCGACCGGCGCGGCCGGTCCTGCCTCGGCCTTCGTATCTTTCGGACGCTCGTTGCTTAAGTGCTTGTCGAGGTCTGATTCACGCAGCTTCAATGCCGGATCGCGGCCCGCGTTGCCATCATCAAGAATGATGTCGGGCACGATTCCCTTGGCCTGAATCGAGCGGCCATTCGGCGTGTAGTAGCGCGCCGTCGTGAGTTTGATCGCCGTACTGTTGCCGAGCGGCAAGATGGTCTGCACCGAACCTTTGCCGAAAGTTTGGGTGCCCATGACGACCGCGCGCTTGTGGTCTTGTAATGCACCAGCCACGATTTCAGACGCTGACGCAGACCCGCTGTTGACGAGCACTACCATGGGAACGTTTTTAATTTCCGCCGGCAGTTTGCTGAGGTAATCATCCTTGGTCCGCCCGCGCACGTAATTTTCCGGGCTCGCCGTGAGGCGCATTTTTGCGTCCTCAGTGCGCCCGTCCGTATAGACCACGAGCGTGTTTTTCGGCAGGAATGCAGCCGACACAGCGACGGCGCCATTGAGGAGGCCGCCGGGGTCGTTGCGCAAATCAAGCACGATGCCTCGCATCTCACCCTGGTTTTGTTTGAACAAAGTTTGAATGGCCGTAGCGAGCGTCTCGCCGGTGTGTTCCTGAAACTGGGACACGCGGAAATACGCGTAGCCCGGCTCGATTAATTTGGATTTGACGCTCTGAATCTTGATCACCGCGCGAGTCAGCGTGACGACCACCGGCTTCGGGTCGCCCTTACGCACGATGGTGAGTGTGATCGGAGTATTGGGTTTGCCGCGCATGCGCTTAACGGCGTCGTTCAGAGTCATGCCTTTGACCGAGGTCTCGTCCAGCTTGACTATAAGGTCGCCCGGTTTGATGCCGGCACGCGAGGCCGGCGAATCGTCGATCGGCGAAACGACTTTAACAAACCCGTCTTCCATGCCAACTTCGATGCCCAGCCCGCCGAATTCGCCCTGGGTGCCGACCTGCAACTCGCGGAACGCGTCCTGGTCGAGGTATGCAGAATGCGGATCCAGGCCGGCGAGCATGCCGGTGATGGCTTCGGTGATGAGCTTTTTGTCTTCTACGGTTTCGACGTAGTCGCTCTTTATGCGGCCAAAAACTTCAGTAAAAGCGCGCAACTCCTCAACCGGCAGCGGACCCAGCACTTCGCGTTGGGCGACGGCTGAGAAATTTAAAGAGATCATGACGCCCAAGCACACGCCCAGCGCGATCAAGCCGAATTGCTGCACTTTGCTGCGCATTTCAAAACTCCTGTGAGAATCGCGGCGAAACCATGAAGTTCACCGTAAATTGACCCAACTCAGCGGATCAAACGCTACCCCCTGATGCCGGATTTCGAAGTATAAACCTGAATCCATGTTGCCGCCGCTGTTGCCGACCGCGGCGACGACTTCGCCACTGCGCGCCGCGTCGCCGACCTGTTTGAACAACGACTCGTTGTTGCCGTAGAGGCTCATATAGCCGTCGCCGTGATCGACAATCAGCAAATTGCCGAAGCCACGCAGCCAGTCAGCGAATACCACCCGCCCCGGCGCTATCGCTTTGACTTCCTGCCCCGTTTGTGACGCGATGAAAAGCCCTTTCCACAATACGCCGCTGCCTTCTCTTGGCCCGCCGAAGCGGTTCTTCAGTTCCCCGCGAACCGGCAGTGACAGCCGGCCTTTAAGCTGACCAAACGCGCCGGTGACCGGCGCGCCGTCGGGCAGCCTTTCATTGCGCACGCGCGGCAGTTTTGCGCGTGCCAACATTTTGCTCAATTGCTCGACGAGCCTGGTCAGGCGCGTTTCGTCGCGCTTCGCAGTGGAAATTTCGCGCCGCTGTTTGTCGATCTGGCGCGAAACTTTCAGCAGAACAGCCTTACGCGCGGCCTTTTCCGACTCCAGACGCTGGCGTTGCGCTTGTTGGGCCGCATTGATTGCAGCAAGTTCCGCGCTTTCCTGCTCGGTTTCCCGGGTGAGATCGGAAATACGGCCGAGATTAACGCGCAGATTGCCAATCAGTTCTGCGCGCGCGCGCGCTAAATGCGTCAGATAGTGCAGCTCGCGTGCAATCTGGTTGGGGTCCTGACGGTTAAGCAAAAGTTTTAATGCGTCAGGCTGGGCGCCCGTGTATTGCTGATAGAGCAGGCGGGCAAGATAAGTGCGCTGCGCTTCAAGATCGCCGGTCGCGCGATTGTTTTGCTCGCGCAACTCATCGAGCCGCGAATTAATACTCCGCTGATCTTCGGTGAGACTGCGCAACAGGCGGTTACTATCGGAGATCGCGCGTTCTGAATCGCGCAATGCATCGGCCGTTTCATTTGTGGGTTCCTCAGATGCCGCGCGCGTCTTTTGCAACGCGTCGATGCGTTCACGCAAGACCGTGAGCTCCTGCTTTTGCGCATTGTTCTGCGGCTGGGCGGCCTGCGCGCCGGTGCCCGGCACCGACAGCAGCAGTATGAGGAGAAACGCGCGGCTAGACAAAATCGATCAGCGGCGTGCCGGTCATTTCCGCAGGCTGTGGCAGGCCCATCATTTTCAGCAGCGTGGGCGCGACATCTTTGAGCGCGCCGCCGGCCGTAACTTTGGCCTTGCGTCCGATATAAAGCAGCGGCACGACATTAAGCGTGTGTGCGGTATGCGCCTGGTGGGTCGCGTGATCGTGCATCATTTCGGCGTTGCCGTGGTCGGCAGTGATCAGCACCTCGCCGCCGGCGCCCTGCATGGCCTTGATCACCCTGCCCAGACACTCGTCCAATACTTCGATTGCGCGCGTGGCCGCGGCGAGATTTCCAGTATGGCCGACCATATCGCCATTCGCATAATTGCAGACAATCGCATCAAAGTGGCGCGACTCGATTGCGGCGACAAGTTTGTCGGTCACTTCGAAGGCGCTCATCTCCGGCTTTAGATCGTAGGTCGCGACTTGGGGCGACGGCACGAGGATGCGTTCCTCACCGGGATTCGGCGTTTCGATTCCACCGTTAAAAAAGTATGTGACGTGAGCGTATTTTTCGGTTTCAGCGATGCGCAACTGGCGCAGACCCTGCTTCGCGAGATATTCACCAAACCCGTTGGCGATGGTGCGCGGCGCGTAAGCCGCCGGCAATTTAAAGTCCTCGCCATAACTCGTGAGCGTGCAAAAGAATGCAAGTTTGGGCACATAGGAGCGCTTGAAACCGCTGAACGTTTCGTCGGTAAGCGCGCGTGTCAACTGGCGTGCGCGGTCGGCGCGGAAATTCATGAATACGCAGACGTCGCCGTCGCTCATGCGACATGCCGGTGACAGCGCAGTCGCTTTCACAAATTCATCGTTTTCCCCGCGCGCATACGCCGCGTCAAGCGCTGCGACCGCAGTCGGTGCCGCGAACTCCCCCGTGCCCTGCGTAATCAGATCGTAGGCGGCTTCGACGCGGTCCCAGCGCTGATCACGATCCATCGCGTAATAACGTCCGACAATCGAGGCGATGCGGCCGGTACCGAGTTGCGCGCATCTCACGCGTATGAAGTCGAGTGAAGCGCGCGCACTCCGCGGCGGCGTGTCGCGGCCGTCGAGAAACGCATGCACGCACACGTTCTTCACGCCTTTGCGCGCCGCCATTTCCACCATCGCGGCAATTTGCGCCTCATGGCAATGGACCCCCCCCGGTGACAGCAGGCCGAGTATGTGCAATGTCGAATTCCCCGCCTGCGCAGTGTCGACTGCCTGCATCAATACGGGGTTACGAAAAAATTCGCCGCTTTCGATGTCAGCTTCAATGCGCGTGTAGTCCTGATAAATCACGCGGCCGGCGCCGATATTCAGATGACCGACCTCGGAATTGCCCATTTGCGCTCGCGGCAGCCCGACCGATTTTTCAGACGCATCGAGCGTGGAATGCGGGAACGTGTTCCAAAAGAAATTCCAGTGCGGTTTGCGCGCCTGGCAAATCGCGTTGTCAGCGCACTCTTCGCGATAACCAAAGCCGTCGAGTATGACCAGCAATACCGGAGTTACTTTCATGATTTCAAATACTTTCTACGCTCGTATATAATGCTGCAACATTTTATTCCATTTTGCAGGCAAACGCGGCCCTCTAAGTGCGGGCTTAAGCGTGGTCATGCATCTAAAATCGACGCAAAATTGTAACAATTCGTAGCGAGTGCAGGAAACCCCGTGGATACTTCGTTTTTTGTATTTCTCCAGAAAAACCCGTGGAACATGATGCTGTTCGGCACTGCTGTCGTCAGCGGCGGCATGCTGATCTGGCCGTTGATAAACCGCGCATCGGCGGGCGGTGTTACGCACATCGGCGCACTCGAAGCGGTGCAAATGATGAATCGCCGCGATGCCACTGTGCTGGACGTGCGCGAGAGTTCCGAGTTCGCAGCCGGGCATATCCCGAACGCGCGCAATATCCCGTTTAACGAACTGACCGACCGCATCCGCGAACTTGAAAAGCTCAAGTCGCGGCCGATCATCGTTACCGGTCAATCCGGCGCGCGCGCCGCCAAGGTGTGCGCGGCCCTGAAAAAAATCGGCGTCACCGATGTGGTGGCACTGCGCGGCGGTTTAAGCAGTTGGGTGGAAGCAAGCCTGCCTGTCGCAAAATGAATGGTGGAGAAGCCAGCATGGCAGCGGTAAAAATGTATTCGACGGGCATGTGTCCGTATTGCCAAATGGCCGAACGCCTGCTGACGTCGAAAGGCGTCGGTGAGATTGAAAAAATCCGTGTCGATCTCGATCCAGTCAAGCGCGCCGAGATGATGGAACGCACGGGCCGCCGTACCGTCCCTCAAATCTATATCGGCGAAGCCCATGTCGGCGGCTACGACGAACTCGCTGCGCTCGATCGCGGGGGCCGGCTCGACGAACTGTTGCGCGCTTAAGTTGCCTAAACCCTTTTATTCACGTTGCAGGAATGATCATGAGTGAAGCACCGGTGGTCCCGACCTTCTCAATCGAGAAAATTTATCTGAAGGACCTATCGATGGAAGTGCCCAACGCGCCGGAAGTATTTTTGGAAACCGAAGCGCCGAGCATGGAAGTTAATTTCAACAGCGCGGCGCGCACCGTGCAGGAAGCAATGTTCGAAGTCGTCCTCAGCGTAACCATCACCGCGCGGATCAAGGACAAAACCGTGTTTCTGGTTGAGGTCGCACAAGCCGGTGTGTTCCAGATCCGCCATGTCCCGCCGGACGACATGGGTCCTTTGCTGGGCATCGCGTGTCCGAACACCTTGTTTCCCTACGTGCGCGAGACGATTTCAACCGTCACTTCGCGCGCCGGTTTTCAACCGGTGCTGCTCGCGCCGATGAGCTTTGAAAATATTTACCAGCAACAGGTTCAGCAATTGCAGGCGCAGCAAGGCTCCAAACCCAACTAGTATGCATACCCGATGCATGCAGCGCCTGCGTTGATTGTTCGCGCTGGAAATGCCGGCTTAAAGTTCGCCGCGAACGATTGGCGTGTCCCGTTCTTCGCGCTACTCATGATGCTGAGCGTTTTTGCCTGTGCCGCAGAATTTAGATCGGTCGCTGATAACGCGGTAGTTCTTTACGACGCACCGTCGGCCAAGGCGAAAAAACGATTCATCCTCGGACGCGGCTACCCCGTCGAGATCGTCGTTGTCGTCGAAGGCTGGACCAAGATACGTGACGCCGGCGGCGAACTTGCGTGGATAGAAGCCAAGAGCCTCACCGAGCGACGCAGTGTGATGGTCAAAGCAAATATTGCCGACGTGCGTGCGGCCGCGGAGGACAAAGCGCCGCTCGTGTTTCAGGCTGAGCAAAATGTTTTGCTCGATCTGAATGAACTGACCGGCACGGGATGGGCGCGCGTCACTCATCGCGATGGACAAAGCGGCTTCATCAAGGTCGCGGCGGTCTGGGGCGTATGAAAATCGCGGTGCTCGGCGCAGGTGCCTGGGGCACGGCGATCAGCATCAGTCTGGCGCCGCGCCATGCGGTGACGCTGTGGGCGCGCGATCCTTTACAAGCGCTTGCGATAGCTGCAACCCGGGTCAATGAGGGCTATCTTCCAAGTATCAAAATCCCGGTCAATGTCACTATTACTGCAGATTTGCCGAGTGCTTTAAATCAAGCTGAACTGTTGCTGATAGCAACTCCGACCGCAGGGTTACGCGCAGTCCTCAAGCAATTGGCCGCCGCCGGCAATGTGCCGCCGCTTATCTGGTTATGTAAAGGCTTCGAAGCAGCAACGGCGCGCCTGCCACACCAGATTGCAGCCGAAGAACTGACTTCTTGTCTGGAGCAAGGTGTGTTGTCCGGGCCCAGTTTCGCGCTTGAGGTCGCGCGCGGCCTACCGACAGCGCTGACACTGGCGTCGGCCGACACGCGATTCGCACAATCGATCGCGCGCGAATTGCATCATGACTGTTTTAGAATCTATTCGTCCGACGATGTTGCCGGCGTCGAAGTAGCGGGCGCAGTCAAAAATGTGATGGCGATAGCCGCCGGCATCAGCGATGGCCTTAAGTTGGGTCACAACGCTCGCGCTGCTTTGATTACGCGCGGTCTGGCCGAAATCACTCGCATGGGTTTGCAGTTGGGTGGACGGATGGAAACTTTCATGGGGCTCGCCGGCATCGGCGACCTGGTGCTTACGTGTACCGGTGATCTTTCGCGCAACCGCCGGGTCGGGATCGAACTCGCACGAGGCGCTCCGCTCGAGCAGATATTGCTGAACCTCGGACACGTCGCAGAAGGGGTTTACACCGCGCGCGCAGTCAGCATATTGGCCCGCGACCGCAGCGTCGACATGCCAATCACGCGCGCGGTGTGCCGGGTCATGGATGAACGCATTCCTGCCATGGATGCAGTGCAGGAATTGTTGCGGCGGGATCCGAAGTCAGAGCGCTGAGCGCAAATGCGCGTGCCCGGAAGTCTTCACGTCACGTTGTTGAAATTTAATTGTCGCCACGCTTCATACACAACGGCGGCGACCGCATTGGCGAGGTTGAGGCTGCGGCTCGCCGGCAGCATCGGCAACCGCACGCGTTGTTCAGGTGCGAAGCTCGCCAGCAACGCGCCAAGTCCCTGACTCTCGGAGCCGAAGACGAACGCATCGCCTGCTCGATAACGCGGCTCGTCATAGCGAACCTGACCGCGGGTCGTGACGGCGAATAAACGGTGGCCGGCCAGCGCCGCATTGCATTGCGGCCACCCATCGTGCAGCGTGTAATCAACGCCAGCCCGATAATCCATTCCCGCCCGTGCCAGCTGTTTGTCCGCCAGTGAAAAGCCCAGCGGGCGCACCAGATGCAGCCGGCAGCCGGTGTTGGCGCAAAGCCGCATAATGTTGCCGGTATTCGGTGGGATTTCCGGCTCGAACAAGACGACTTCAAACATTGCCTGCCTCCACCTTGAGCTTGTCACCCGTCAGGAAACAAGCTAACTTCGCGGCCACTGACGGCACACAACGTGCCCGGTAAATTTTAATAAAAACGTTAGAAGTACGTTCATTCGAATTTAGCTGCATCGACTAGGGGTCCTATGGCACGACCGGAAAAAGTTCGCCTGGGCGAGATACTGGTTCAGCAAAAGCTCCTGACGGAAGAGCAGCTCACGCTCTCCCTCGAAGGCCAGAAGCGCAGCGGGCGCAAGCTCGGCCGCGTTTTCATCGAGCAGGGTTATGTGACCGAGGAGGAGATCTCCGAGGCGCTCGCCAAGCAGCTTCAGATCCCTTACATCAACCTCAAATATTACAATATCAAGCCCGAGGTTGCGCAGAAGCTGCCGGAGACGCAGGCCCGCCGGTTCCGGGCGTTGGTACTCGAAGATTCGCCCAAAGCGCTGAAAATCGGGATGGCGGATCCAACCGATCTGAACGCTTACGACGAAATTTCGCGCATCGTCAAACGTGAAATCGAAATTGCGGTCGTCACTGAGTCGCAGTTAATGGCGACGGTAGACCGAATTTACCGGCGCACCGGCGAGATTACGGGCTTAGCGCAGGAGCTCAAGGCCGAACTGGGCGATGACGCCGTCGATTTTGGCGCACTCGCCGTAACCCCCGGGCTTGAAGAAGCGCCGGTGGTTAAGCTCTTGCAGTCAGTGTTCGAGGACGCGAGTCAGGTGCGCGCATCTGACATCCACATCGAACCGCAGGAAAAAAATCTTGTTATCCGTTTTCGCATAGACGGCGTGCTTCATTTGCAGACCGAGGCTGATTCCAAAATCGCGTCAGCGCTGGTGCTGCGATTGAAGCTGATGTCGGGACTCGACATTTCGGAAAAACGCCTGCCGCAGGATGGCCGCTTCGTGGTCAAAATCAGAAGTAGCAACGTCGATGTCCGCATCTCTACGATGCCGACTCAATACGGCGAATCCGTCGTCATGCGCCTGCTCAACCAAGGCGGCGGCATCCTCACACTCGACAAGCTTGGCATGCCGCCGAGAATTCTCGAGCGCGTGCACGCGGTATTGCGCCGGCCGAGCGGGATGATGCTGGTGACCGGTCCGACGGGCAGCGGGAAAACCACCACGCTCTACGCAGCGCTTGCAGAGGTCAATACGCTGGAGAAAAAAATAATCACGGTTGAAGATCCGGTCGAGTACCGCTTGCCCGGCATCAACCAGGTGCAGGTGCATGAAAAAATAGAACTCACCTTTGCACGCGTGCTGCGCTCAGCGCTGCGCCAGGATCCGGACATCATTCTGGTGGGCGAAATGCGCGATCAGGAAACCGTCGAAACCGGGCTGCGCGCCGCGATTACCGGCCACCTGGTATTGTCTACGCTGCACACGAATGATGCCGTGACTACGCCGATCCGCCTGCTCGACATGGG
>JANYCE010000137.1 GCA_025360445.1 Betaproteobacteria bacterium | reverse complement strand
ATTTTGCGGAGGCTTTTTTTTTACTCGTTTATTACGACTTACTGTTCGGGCTCCATATACCAGTAAATTTTGGTCGGCGCACCCAGAGTACCCGTCGGTTGAAACTTGCACGAAGGTCCGATACACACCACCTGCAACGACTGCCTGCCAAAAGTGGTATCCAATATTAATGATTGAGAGCTCGACACATAGCCGCGTCCCTTAAAGTCCGTGTAGTACCGCGCAGCCGGCGAGGACGCACCATTGAGCTGGATAAAATCGCCGGTCAGCGAGTCGATCTCATTCAGCCTGCCCTCGCCGGGTGGTGTGCATGCATTGAGTTGGGCGGTCGGCGCATAGGTGCCAAAGGTCAGGCGGCTGACGGATAGCTGGAACTTGAAGACGGCCGGCGCATTGATGACCTTCTCCCCGAGGTCAAGACGCCGGAACCAGCCCTGCTGACCTATGAGGCTGGACGCGGGGACACCGGTTGTTTGTATGTTGGGTATGGCGATCAAAGTGGCGGGGGTAATCGGCGTGGCAAGCGCGGAAGGGCCCGCTAAGGTAGGAGTGCCGCCTCCGGAATTCAGGCTCGGATCATCCATCAACATGAACATCACGTCATCGGTGGTGGCCGGCGTGGTGGCGGTAGTCAGCAACGGGTGCTCCTTGTCGCCTGAACCGATGTAAACCGCGTGGAAATCGAATCCGGTCGCATTTTGCAAAGCCACCGCCGGCGGAAAGAAGAATTTTCGCTTTGGTTCGGCGACCGGATTGTTGGACAGGCTGGCAAGCTGCAAACCGCGCCAGTTAGCGGGCACTGGATCATCGATGTCGAAGCGCCAGATGTTGCCGCCCATATCGCCGACCATGAGGCGATCGAGATAATTCTGGCCATCGAAGTCGGCATTGATTGCGGTCACCGACGACGGTATCGCGAAAGTCGTTATCGCGCCGGCCGTTCGATAGGCGCCTGTTTGCGCGCCCGCACCCCACGATTTGATTACTGAGCCATCGTTGCCATTAACCACATAGAGCGCGCGCCCCATGGTGCGCGAACTCGGCGGCACGCTGTCTTCTCCCGGGTCATACCCGCCGCCAAAAATCAAGGCTGGCGGATTATTGGTAGCGCCGAACAAATATTTGATCTTGCCTATCGCCGGCGATGACCAGGTCTGCCCGAGTTCGCTATATTCCGCGGCCGCACTGCACGTGCTGGTGCCATTGCAAACCTTGCCGGTGCCGGTTTCATTGGTGATCTTCCATTTGAATAGTGGCGAGTCCTTGCTCGTGATGTCGAGCGCGTAATACACCTTGCCGCCGCGGCGCAGGCCGAAGTAGAGCCACACGCGGTCGCTGCCGTTGATGATGCCGTCACCGTTCTGATCGTCGTAGTAGACGGCGGGATCGCCGTCGGCGGTATAAATTTCGGGCCCGTTGACGTTAGCTTGCATCGCCTGGAGTTTCGGCAGCGCTTCTTCGACGAGAAATGACCATTGCTCTTTGCCGGTGTGGGTATTGACGGCGGTAAGCATGCCGTTCGTCTGCAGATAAAACATGTACTGGCCGTTAACCGGGTCGGTGCTGTCGTAAGTGACTACCGCCGGCTTCGAATGCTCCACCCCTGCATGCGGCCACGCGCCAAACGTCGTGCAAGCGGTACCGGTGCTGCCGTCGGTGCAATTGGTGTCGCCCATATTGCCGCCGCGGATGTAGTTGATCAGCGTTTCCTTGGTCGCGAGGCTCATGAGGATGGTTCCGCCGCATGCAGACACGTCCCCCAGCCGGCACCGCGTAATCCGGCCGCCGTTATTGAAGTGCACTGCGTTGGTGCTATCCGTCAGGTTCGTGGTGGTCGACAGCGAGTTCTGCAGCGGCACGCTGTTCGTCAAGTATGTATAGACATTGCGCACGTCCGGCGTATAGCCTGCCGTATTGATCAGCACGTGGCCGGTCCCGCCCTTATTCGGTTTGGACCCGTCCTGTATGGTGGTCGCGTACCAGGCGCTGCCGGGCGGATGCTGAGTATCATTGGGTCCGCTGGTCACCGTCGGATCGACGACCCCTTGACCGGTTACCGGATCGCGGGTTTCGATGTTGTAAACCCCGTTAACCAGAGTCTGGCCGATGAGGCAGGGT
>JANYCE010000115.1 GCA_025360445.1 Betaproteobacteria bacterium | reverse complement strand
TCGCGAACGGCGACGTGCTGCGGGTGGTATCGCCGGGCGGCGGCGGCTATGGCAATCCGCGTGAACGCGATCCCGCGGCGGTCACGCGCGATCTCATCGAAGGCAAGATCTCGGCCGCGGTCGCGCGCGAGATTTACGGCAGAGACGCTTAAGGACCGGCAACGCCCGTTTTGTATGGTGCGTTGCAGAAATCCGGCGCGCAGCTGGCCGACCCGTGCACCGGGTTTGCGCTATATCAAAGCGTTGGATTGTCCGCGGCGTAGCGTTTGCATCGAGAGTGGCTAAATCGGTGCTGCACCTGGCTTAGGGCCACTCCCATTTGCTTTCCCTCACCACTCTTAATGGGGGGATTTATGAACATGCTGACGTTGTTTGTTCTCGTGGCCGCAGCCGCGGTGATCGTTTCGCTCGTGCTCGGCGTATCGTCGATGGCGACCGACGGCGAAGTAGGCCATCAAACCAGTGCGAAGTGGATGACGTGGCGGGTGGTATTCCAGGCGGCCGCGTTAGTGTTGATTATGCTGGCCATGCTCGGCCCGCATTACAGTGCGCATTGAGTCGATAACGGCAAGATCCGCGCGCGTCGCGCATGCGCGCGGCAGTGTCATTTAAATTGCGGCGACGCAGAGCCGTCGCCGCACGGTCTTATTGTGATCAGCGGACGGACGCGGTCGCGCTTACCCGATCACCTCATCGGCGCGCAGCAGCAGGGACTCTGGAATTTTTATGGCGAGTGCCTTCGCGGTTTTCTTGTTGATGGTCAGGTAGAACCGGTTCGGTTGCTCGATCGGCAGGTCGCCTGGCTTCGCCCCTTTGATTATCTTGTCCACATAGGAGGCCGCGCGGCGGAAAAATTCGCGGAAGCTTTCGCCATAGCTCATCAATCCGCCGGCTTCGACATACTCGCGCACGCCGAACATCGACGGCAGTTTGTGCTTGATCGCGAGCGCGGCGATCTTTTCGCGGTTCAAATTAAAGAGTACGTCCGACATCACCAGCAGCGCTTGCGCGCGCCCCTTGCTCAAGGTGGCGAATGCAGTGGCGAAATCGTCCGCACTGCGCGCGTCCGCCGTCACGAGCGTGAGTTTCGCCTGCTGCGTCGATGCGCGGATCCGTTTCAGCACCGCGTCGTAGGATGGGCTCAGTGTGGTCGCGAGCATGCCGAGCCGCGAGATATTGGGCACTGCAGCGGCCAGCAACTCAAGCTGCTTCGGCGATGTATCGTCGAGCGAACTCGCGACGCCCGTGATGTTGCCGCCCGGATGCGCGAGGCTCGCGGCGAAACCGCTGCCGACGGGATCGGTTGAAATTCCCATGACGATGGGGATCAGCGGCGCGGCCAACTGCATAGGACGGACGGCTTGCGGTGCGCCGGTGACGACCACATCGACTTTCAGGCGTGCGAGTTCGGCGGCGAATTCCACATAACGTTCAGGCTTGGCTTCGGCAAACCGCCATTCCATGACGAAATTGCGCCCTTCAGCATAGCCGAGATCGCGCATGCCCTGCAGAAAGCCGCCTTGGAAAGAGGATTCCAGTGACAGCGGCCGCGCCACTCCGGAGATGAATCCGATGCGCCAGATTTTGCCCTGCGGCTGCGCGAAAGATTGTAACGGCATGATTACCGCGCTCGCGCCGAGAGCAACCATGAAATTGCGACGATAGTTCATCTTTCTCCCTCGTTACGCGGACATTATACCCGCTGGCGGCAACCGGCGTCGCGCAATGCCGCGCGCCGTTCCAGCTTCTTACGCGCCACTGGCGGCCGGGCCGCCGTGGGGCTTTTGCGATGGGTATTCGACACGGCGCCTATTGCGTCGGCTGCTGCTGGATGCTGATGGCGCTCCTGTTCGTCGTCGGCGTGATGAATCTCGTGTGGATCGCCGTGTTGACGTTGGTGGTGCTGATCGAAAAACTGTCGCCGGCCGGCGAAACCATCGGCAGAATCGCAGGCGTTTTGTTGCTGATCTGGGCGGTCGCCACGTTGCTCGTGTAGTTTCGCGCGGTCGCTCTATTCGACTTTTATATTCGCGGCCTTTATTACTTTCGCCAACTTTGCGGTTTCGGCTTTGAGGAAAGCGCCGAATTCATCCGGCGTACCACCAATGGCTTCCATGCCCGATGCGGTGAAGCGCTCTTTCACGGTCGTTGAGTGCAGGCCGCGGCTGATTTCGCTCG
>JANYCE010000107.1 GCA_025360445.1 Betaproteobacteria bacterium | reverse complement strand
ATCAATCCATTCGTTTACAAGACGCTGCCGTACGATGTAAATCGCGATTTCGCACCGGTCATGCAGAGCGTCGCCAATGTGATTGTGCTGGTCGTCCACCCGTCGCTGCCTGCGCGCTCGGTGAAGGAACTCGTCACGCTTGGCAAGTCACGCCCGGGCGATCTTGTTTACGGCTCGTTTGGCGTCGGCAATCTTACCCACCTCGCCGGCGAACTTCTGCGCATCGAGACCGGACTGAAAATGGTGCATGTGCCTTACAAAGGCGAGACGCCGGCAGTGACCGATTTGATTGGCGGTCAGTACGTGTTGCTGTTTTCGACGTCGGCGGGGGTGTTCTCGCATATCAAGGACGGCCGCCTGCGGTTGCTCGCGACTGGCGGCGAAAAACGCGCCGCCGCTTATCCCAATGCACCGACGATGGCAGAAGCCGGTTTTCCGGGCGCCGGCGTGGTGGGGTGGTCGGGGTTGGCAATGCCCGCAGGCACGCCGACCGACATCGTGCAAAAATTCTCGCGCGACGCTGCGCGGATTGTGAAATCAGCGGAAATGCGCGAGCGGCTCACGGCGCTCGGCGCCGAGCCGGTCGGCAGCACACCGGAAGAATTCACGGCGTTCATCAAGGCCGAAGGTGAAAAGTGGTCGCGCGTCATTCGCGACGCGGGAATTGCACTTCAATAATGCGCTTCATCCGATGTGCGCAGCAGCGAAATAACCAGTGCCATTTTTTTGCCATGCTGTCGCAGATATTTGGGGCCGGCAGCGTGAAACGTAAAAGCGGCTGTACAGCGGCGTCCGGCCACGCCACACCTGTTATGAGCCAACCTGTTTTTTTCGAGCGCCGGTCCTATCGATGGCGCGTGGGCCTCTTCACGCTCATCGCATCGACCGCCTTGACCCCACGCGCAATTGGCGCCGAACCCGGCACCGTGCCATTTGAACTGCCGGTGATCGAAGTCGTGGCGACGACGCCGGCCGGGGGCACCGGGATTTCAGAGAGCAAATACCCGGGCAACGTGCAAATCATTAATCACCGCGATATGCCGCAGGACTCACGCAATCTGCCCGATATGTTGAACCAGAGCATTGGTTCGATGAACATAAATGAAACACAAGGAAATCCGTACCAGGTCGACCTTAACTACCGCGGCTTCACGGCGTCGCCGGTGCTCGGCACGCCGCAAGGTATTTCGGTCTTTCTCGACGGCATGCGCGTCAACGAGCCGTTTGGCGACCTGGTCGCATGGGATTTGATTCCGCAGATTGCGATTGCCAATGTGACGGTGATTCCCGGTTCGAACCCGGTCTTCGGACTGAACACGCTGGGCGGCGCAGTGGCAATGAATACTAAAAGTGGATTTGCGTTTCCGTCGGGTCAAGCCAAGTTAAGCCTGGGCTCGTTTGGCCGCCGCAGCCTCGACGCGGAACAGGGTGGGCACGGCGAAAATGTCGACTACTATTTCGCGACCAGCCTCTATAACGACCGCGGATATGCCGCCTACAATCCGAGCCAGATCCGGCAATTCTTTGGCAAAGTTGGCTTTCAGAACGAGCGCGCTGATCTCGATCTGACGCTGATGTACGCCGACAACCTGATGAACGGCAATCAGAACGTGCCGCTCTCGTCGCTCGGCAATGCGGCGCAAGGTTACTCGCATCCCGACTATACGAGCGCGCAGGGCGCGACGCTCAATCTGCGCGGCAGCTTTGCGTTAAATGCAATCAATTCAATTTTGGGCAATGCGTATTATCGCAACATCAGGCGCGACATTTTCAACAGCAACATCCGCGATCCGGTTGCCACGTCAACCAACGATCCGACTTGTGTAACTACCGCCGACTGTCCGGCGAGCAATCTGCTGGCGCATATTACCCAGAATATTTATGGCGCGAATTTGCAGTGGTCGAATAACGGCAAGCTCATGGGCAAGTCGCAGGTGATGACCGTCGGCGTTAACGCTGAGTACGGAAAGACTGCGTTCGGTAATTCCGGTCAGAATGCGTTGGTCGACACTACGAGCGCCACCATCGGCGTGGACGCGTTTATGCCGCAGGCGACGATTCGATCGAGCAACCGGCGGTTTGGTATCTTTGCGACTGATACCGTCAGCGCGACCGAGCGCTTGGCCATCACTTTATCGGCGCGCTACGATCATGCGTCGATCGGCTTGGCAGGCAGTTCGTGCACCGATCAGAACGCTTTGTGCAACAGCGCAGCAACGATTTCGCCCACGCCGGGAGCAAACACGCTGACCGACGTCTCGGGCAATCATAGTTATCATCGGCTGAATCCATCGCTCGGGTTCGCTTATCAGATGTCTGAGCGGCTCACCGGATTCGCCAACTACGCCGAGGGCTTTCGCACGCCGTCGGCAATCGAGATCGCGTGCGCAGACCCTCTTTCGCCGTGCACCGGCATCCCGAATGCCTTCGGCGCCGATCCAGATTTGAAAGCTGTCGTGTCAAAAACTTATGAAGGCGGCTTCAGGGGAAATATTTCCGACCGGCTGCGCTGGCGCGCGGCTGCGTTTCGCAGCATGCTGCACGACGATATTCTGTTTAACCAAACCAATGCTGTGCAGGGCTATTTTTCAAACGTCGGCAAGACCTTGCGACAGGGGGTGGAGTTCGCATTCGATGGCAAGAGTGGTCGCCTTGACTATGCGGTCGGCGCGAGCTGGGTCGATGCGAGTTTTCAAAGTCCGTTCACTCTCGCGCATGGTGCCAATAGCTCGTGCATTGCGGCCAATGGCGCAGGCAACGGTTGCACCGGCGTATTAGTGCAATCAGGCAACAAAATTCCCGGTATTCCCGCGCTGTCAATCAAAGTGCGACTCGGTTATGCGGTGACTGCGCAAACCCGCCTCAAGGCGACGATCCAGGCGCAAGGTCCGCAATATGCGCGCGGCGACGAAAACAATCAGGATAGCAACGGCCGGGTGCCTGGTTTCGCGACGGTGAAGCTCGACGTCAGTCACCTTTTTGATAAGAATTTGGAGGTCTTCGGCGGCGTCACCAATTTATTTAACACCCAGTTCGCGACGTTTGGGATCCTCGGTAATAACAACCTCACCAATGGATCGGCCGAGCAGTTTCGCGGCATTGCAGCGCCGCGTTCGGTATATGCCGGCGTGCGCGCGCTGTTTTAAACAATTTGCTTAAAGCGCGAGCCCGAGCTGGACGCACGCGTCGTATACAACCCGACCACCCGGCGCCAGCCGGGCGCCCTCACGCAACGTGTGGTGCCGAACGTCATGCGGTCCCATCAGATGCAGCACCTCGATATCAAGCACGAGCAACGCATCGGCGATGAACGAGCGGTGGCAGTGCCGGGGATGCGTCTCGGCGCACATAAAAGCTGTGGCGCGTTCACTACCGGTCGCGATCAGCCGTTGCAGCGCGGCGTCGAATTGAGGCGTTGCCATGTGGTCTGCATAACCGCGGTGGGCCGCATCGTCGAGCGCCAGGTGGGGTGAATCGGCGTGCGGCCGGCGCATGCCGCCCAGAGGGCCGCCCGCCCACACATACCGTATGGAGTGCGCCTTCAATACGGGATCGAGCGCCATGCGCGCAAACTGCGGGTTGCGGCGCGACCGCGGGTAGGCGCGTACGTCTACCAGACATTCGATGCGCGCGCTTTGCAACAGCGCTATGAACTCTGCAACCACGCGGTTGCCGTGGCCTATCGTGTACAAAGTATTCACGCGGCTAAACGTCTACCGAACGCCGTGTTTCGATTGATTGAAGCACCGCACTGGTGAGTTGAATTGCGCGCACGCCGTCTTCACCTGAAGCCAGCGTACCGGCCGCCCCTCTGACTTCACGCGCGAACGCTGCGATCTCATGAGCGTACAGCGGGCTCGGCGCAAAGCGTTCGACAGTTTCGCCGGCCGCGGTCTGAACGCGCAGCACGTGCTCATCCGCCCAGCGCAGTGCCGAGGTCGTCAACATCCCCTTGCGGCCCTGGATCCGCAAATCATTTCCCGCGAATGCGATTTCCCGGCTCGCGCGAACCACTACATGACACTCAGCCCCAAGCATGCCCAGAATCGCGATCGTCTCGTCGGCTACACCAAGCCGGCGATCGGGCTGTGAGTACGCCGACAACTCGCACACCTTTGAGTCCGTCAGCCACTCCACCTGATCGAACAAATGGACCGCCACATCAAATAGCACGCCGCCCTGACAGGGATCGTTGCGCCACGCGCCGTGCTGCCGCAACGGCGCAATCCGCTCGAATAATACCGCCCGCAAATCGCCGAGCACGCCGGAGCGCACGATCTCCCGCACGCGCACAAGGATTTCCTCAAGCCTGATCTGAAACGCCGTGCGCAAAATAACGCCGGCAGCGCGACATGCCTCGACCATTTCTCGTCCATGCTCGATCGTCAGGGCCAGCGGCTTTTCACACAGGATATGTTTGCCTGCGCGCGCGGCCTCCAAGACCATCCGGTGATGGTCCGCGTTGGGCGTCGCGATGAATATCGCGTCAACCTCGTCGGCGGCGGCGAGCTCTTCAATACTCGCATAGCAATTGGGCACGGCGAACTGCTGCGCAAAGGCACGTGTCTTGTCCGGCGTGCTGCCTACACAGCCGACGAGTTTTGAGTGCGCCGAGTTGACGATTGCCGGCGCAATTTGCTGCACGACGATTCCCCCAAGGCCGATTACGCCCCAGCGAACGGCGGTTTCTTTTTGCGGCACGTCGATGCTCCAGTCAGTCGGATGTGCCGTCGAGTATAGGCAAGAAGGAAATGCTCAACAACCTTACCGGGGATTGCAAACTAGCTAGGGTAGGCCGAAATATTTGAGACGTAGGTGCGGTAAATAGCAGGCAATCGGGCAAGTACTTCGTCCCTGCCAAGCAACTCACTATCACGCACGACGGCGGCAATGAGCTTCGGCGTGAGCAACTGCAAAGCTGGTGTTGCGATTGGCGAAAAACTTAAATGCCACGGCTCAGGGTTTACGCCGCCGCGGTATTCTGCATACGGGCGATAGAAACCAAAACGCGCGATGTTGCTGCTTAGCCAATTGTTGAGCGTATTGAAAACGCCACCGGGTGCGTACTCTTCGGGCACCAGTCGATACCGGTAGTTTTCCGGCATCGCAGCGCGATCGACCACGTCGATATCAGTGCCCCAGTGATGGCGGCTGGCGCCCGGCAGCGCGCTCCAGCACAGGATGCCATCAATGAGTTCACTGGTATCGAGGCGCGCGTGATTGCGGACGTTGCCCGCGACATCATAGAGCGGACGCTCGCCGCGAAACTTCATGTTCCAGATGCGAAGCTGCGCGTCGAAATCGCGAAATCCGCTCGCGATTTCTAGGTCAATGCCGGCATTGGCGGCGGCTGCCTTCACCGCAAAAAACGGCTCGAGCACTTCGCGATGAATGGCTGCGCGCAGATCACTGTGTTGAACGACGTGCGTCCTGGCGCGGCCGGTCAACTCGAAGTCATTTAACATGCGGACATTCTAAGCTGCGCAGCATCGGGTAGGAGGCGGGGTTGCCCCCGCCGTCCTCCCACACCACCGGACGTGCGGTTCCGCATCCGGCGGTTCATTGAACACACTGGAGTCGGCGCATCGTATCGACGAGCGACACCAGACCTAAACTGACCTTGCCCCTGTAGTTCGTATCTCTTAACCAGCCCATCATGCGG
>JANYCE010000089.1 GCA_025360445.1 Betaproteobacteria bacterium | reverse complement strand
CGCGGCAATGCGTCGTGGCGGTCAAGCTCGCCAAAGCGCCGGCTGAATTCGATATGCTGTTCGCGCGTCAACTTCTGATTGCGCAGCAGCAGCATGCCGTGGTCGAGAAACGCGCGATAGATTTCGCCGAATGCCTGCTCGCTCAGGTCGCGAGACACATCGATGTCGCAGACCTCGGCCCCGAGGGCATATGACAACGAACGCAGTTTTACTGCCATGCTCATTCTCCGCAAATGAAACGGCGGCCTATAAATAGTATAGCCGCCACTCTCGGGATGAATTTTACCGCAGGCGCGCAGCGTGCGTTTTCTCGGGGCGGCCGCTCAGTCGACTTTCGCGCCCGAGCGCTTGATGACGTCGGCCCACTTGATGTTTTCCTTGCGTATGAATTCACCGAACTGGGCCGCCGTGCCGATCACCGGCTCCGAGCCGATCGCAAGCAATTTTTCTTTAAGCGCAGGCGTTGCCAGTGCAGCGTTGATTTCCGCATTTAGCTTTGCAACGATCGCTTTCGGCACGCCGGCCGGCGCGATTATGCCGGTCCAGGTGGTCGCATCGTAGCCCGGCACGCCGGCCTCGGCGATCGTGGGCAAATCGGGAAACGTCGGCGAGCGCGTCGGGCTGCTGACCGCCAGTCCGCGCACCTTGCCCGATTTAACATGCGGCGTCATTGAGTTCGAGCTTTCCATCATCAATTGAACCTGGCCCGCAATTAAATCGATCGTCCCCGCAGCGCCGCCCTTATACGGAATGTGCACGATGCGGGTGCCTGTCATGTATTTAAAGAGTTCGAAGCCGACGTGGCCGGGGGTGCCATTGCCTGACGACGCATTCGATAACTTATCCGGATTCTGTTTCGCATAGTCAATCACGTCGCGCACGCTCTTGAACGGCGACGCGGGCGACGCGGCCAGCAACATGCTGCCGGTCGTGGTCTGCGCGAGCGGCTGCAAATCTTTCAACACGCTGAACGTGAGCCCGCGAACCATATTGGGTCCGATCGCGAGTGCGCCGACCGGCCCATAGCCTATCGTGTAGCCATCAGGCGGCGCGTGCGCGACGATTTCCATGCCGATCATCAGTGCGCCGCCGGGCCGGTTATCGATGACGATTTGCTGATTCATCTGGCGCACGAGTTCCGCCGCGACCAACCGAGCGACGGTATCCGATGCGCTGCCGGCCGCCTGCGGCACGATCATGCGAATCGGGCGCACGGGGAAATCGGCCGCCGTCGCCATGCCTGCAAGCATTGCAGGCACGGCTACCATCACCGCTGCAATGCTGCGCTTGTTGTTGAACTCGATCCTCAATTGCTTGCTGTTTGCTTTCATGGCCCTCATCACGAATCCGGCTTCGCGCCGGAGAGCTTGACCATCTGTGCAAACTTTTCGATCTCGCGCGCGACGAACGCCGCGAACTCTGCCGGCGTGCTCGCAACCGGTTCGGCGCCCTCGCTTTGCATGAACGCTTTAGATTCCGCATGCTGCAAACCTTTGACGACTTCGGCATGTATGCGGTTGACGATGGCCGGCGGAGTGCCGGCCGGCGCGAACAGCGCAAACCAGTTGTCGATATCGAAGCCTGGATAAACTGCGTCCAGTGTGGGCACGTCCGGCAACGCGGACGAGCGGCGTTTGGTCGTCACCGCGAGCGCGCGCAGGCGGCCGGAACGCAGATGCGGCTGCACGCTGATGACTGCGGGAAAGCCGATCTCGACTTCGCCGGAAAGCATCGATGTCATCAATGCGCCCGCGCCCTTGTATGGAATGTGCGTGAGCGACGATCCCGTCATCTGGTTAAACATGACGAGCGCGAGATGGCTGGTGGTGCCGGTGCCGTTCGAGCCAAAATTGAGCCCACCGCGCGTTTTTTTGGCAAGTGCGACAAATTCTTTTACGCTGCGCGCGGGCACCGATGGATGCACGGTTACTACCAGCGGCGCAGACGCTACTTGGGTAATCGGCATGAAATCGCGGCGCAAATCGTATGGCAATTTCGGATATAACGTCACGTTGACCGCCAACGATGCGGTCGACATCAGAAGCGTATAGCCATCGGGCGCGCTCTTCGCGACGATGTCCGCACCAAGATTGCCGCCCGCACCCGGCCGGTTGTCGACGGTCGCGGTCTGGCCAAATGCCTCGTAAAAGCGTTTACTCAGCAGTCGCGCCAGCAGATCGGTGCCGCCTCCGGGCGAGAATGGCAGGACGATACGAATCTGGCGCACCGGATAGTCCTGCGCTGGCGCTGATGGCGGCGCGATTACGGCGACGAGCGCGGCAACGGCGGGGAATATCCGCGCAAGGTTCGGCAATTTCATGATTGAAGCTCCTCAAGTAGCGACCTGGTGCGCGACTGCTTATCTTAAGCGTCCGCGCGCGGCGGCCGCGTGAAGAACGCGGTGAAGCTTCCGCCAGCAGCGCACCGCCGTCAAGCGCGGTCTTTACAATCCGCTTAACGCGCCGTATGTTCTCGGCTCGTTCGGGCATGAGTTTTTTTCTACACGCCCAACTCAATCCAACAACAATCCGGGACAAGTAAATGGCAATCAATAATAAAACCGAAATGCTTTCGAAGCTGCCGGTGCGGCCGGACGAAGATCCCTTCGTGGTTGCCATCGGCGGCTTCTATCGCCGCTGGTTCAATCTCGTCGACGATTTGCAACCGATGCTCGATACGGTCGCGACGCTGAAGGGCACTGAAGATGAAGACTGGGTGCCGGCGTGGAGCGCGGTGGCGGCACGCTATGAGAAGGACGCGGAAGCAGCGTTGCAGCGCGGGGACAAGGAGACGGCGCGCAATACATTCATTCAGGCCAAGACGTATTACAGCCTCGCGCGCTTTCCCGCTCCTTATCACTCGGGCTCGCCGATCTGCCCGCCGGCAATGAGCCAAATCAAGAAAGCTGCATACGACAAATATCTCGAGTGCTTTCGTCGCGCCACAGAACTGCGCGAAGGCTCGCATGAAGTGGTGCGCGTCGCGCGCGACGGCAAGGAAGCTGTCGGCTTTCTGCGCGTACCTAAAGGCGCTTCTCCAGCAAACAAGGTGCCCGCGATACTCGTGATGTGCGGCGGCGACATGTATAAAGAAGACCGCGAAAAATATGCCGACGGTGCGATGAAAGAAGGCATGGCGGCGCTCGTCGTTGATGCGCCGGGCACCGGCCAGACATCATTCGCCCACGCTCCCGAATCGGTGGTCGCCTGGCAATCGGCGCTCGACGAGTTGCAAAGACGCCCCGAGATTGACGGCAATCGTCTCGGCGCCTTCGGCGTGAGTCTCGGCGGGTTGTGGGTAATGCGCCTCGCGGCAGTGGATAGCCGTATCAAGGGACTCATTTCCTGCGCGCCGGGCGGCGTCGGCTATTGGGGCACTGCGGAAGAGCGCGCGGAGTGGCGCACAGCGGCGGAAGAACGCGCTCGCACCAACTGGTTTGGTCCACGCGGCACCAAGCCGTCAACCTATACGATCAGTGAAGACGAGCAGCGCCGAGAATTTCTGCGCTGGTCGTTGAAGGACAACGGGCTCCTGGACAAGCTGACGATGCCGATGTATTTAGTCAACGGCAAAATCGATCACTTAACGCCGATCGGCAATTTATATCTCGCACTCGAAAGCGGCCCGCCCACCGGCCGCGTCGCGCGCGTGTACCCGGACGACGGGCATATCGCGGCGAAGAACGAGCGCGAATGGGGACCGGCGGCCTGGCAATGGTTGCGCGAACAGTTGACGAAGTAACAAACTTCTCTGCCCGCTTAAACCGCAGGAAATCTCTTGGGGGACAAAGGGAGGAATGAGGCGGGGATGGGTCAATATTAACGCACCACTTATTTACCCATCCCCATCCCAACCTTCCCCTTGAAGGGGAAGGCGAGTTTGCCTTAAACGAGCTTGATGTTTTTCAGCGGCAGACTGCGCACCGGCTTGCCGGTTGCCGCATAAATCGCATTTAAGACCGAGGGCGTCACCACGCATATCGTCGGCTCTCCGACGCCGCCCCAGAAGTCGTACGTCTGCACGATCACCGTTTCGACCTTGGGCATTTCTGCGAGTTGCATGATTTTGTAGGTGTGAAAATTATCTTCAACGATGCGGCCCTTTTCCACGTTCAATTCGCCATACAGAGCAGCGGTCAGGCCGTACGCGACCGAGCCTTCGACCTGCGCGGCAATCTGGTCGGGATTGACCGCATGACCGCAATTGAGCGCGAGCACCAGGCGATGCACTTTCAGCTTGCCATCCGGGCTGACCGAGACTTCCGCAACGGCCGCGGAGTAACTGCCATAACCCATGAACTGGGCAATGCCTCTATGCACGCCGGGCGGCAATGGTTTGCCCCAATTGCCTTTTTCCGCGGCGGCGTTCAATACGCCGAGGTGCTTGGGAAACTTGCTCATCATGGCGCGGCGAAATTCCAGCGAATCCTTGCCGGCAGCGCGCGCGAGCTCCTCAACAAAGCACTCCATGTACACGCCGTTCTGATTCGTATTCACGCCGCGCCACGGCCCTACCGGCACGTGCGTGTTGCGCATCGAATACTCGATCAACAGGTTCGGGAAGTCGTAGCCAAGCTGGGCATCGCCCGGCTCCTTCGCATAGCCTTGTAACTGCCGCGCGTCTGCACCGTTCTTGATCGATGCCGGATTGACCTGCGCATTGATCGACTGGCCGGACACGCGCACATGCAGACCGACGATGTTACCGCTGGCATCGAGGCCGGCGGACATTTTGCACATCGATATCGGCCGGTAGAAGTCATGCGTCATGTCTTCTTCGCGGCTCCAGATCAGCTTGACCGGCACGCCGGGAAACTGCTTGGCGATCGCGGCCGCTTGACGCGTGTAATCCTGGTTGCCGCCGCGCCGCCCGAAACCGCCGCCGAGCACATGTTTGTACACCTCGCACTTATCGAGCGGCAGGCCTGCTTCCTCCGACAGCGCGGCAAGGGTTGCCTCGGCATTTTGGGTTGACGCCCATGCCTCGACCCTGTCACCGGAGAATTTGACCGTGCAATTCATCGGCTCCATCGTCGCGTGCGCCAGAAACGGCGTGCTGTAGAGCGCTTCAACTTTTTTGGGCGCGGCGGCGATTGCTTTCAGCGCATCGCCTTCATTGCGAAACGCGTACGCGCTGGGCGCGTTGATGCCGTCCAGCATCTGCGCGGCGATGGTGGCGGTCGAACGAGTGCCATTCTCTTCTTCATTCCACACGATCGGCAGCGCGTCGAGCGCTTTCTTCGCATGCCACCAGGTATCCGCCACCACCGCGACCGCGCCATCGTTGACCTTGACGGCGCGTTTTACGCCCGGCATCGACGCAATTTTTGCTTCATCGAAGCTGACGAGCTTGCTGCCGAACACCGGCGCCTGCTTGATCGCCGCGTGCAGCATGCCGGGCAATTGAAGGTCGATCGCATAGACGAGGCTGCCGTCGAGTTTTTGCGCCGTGTCGAGGCGCTTCATCGATTTGCCGGCGATCTTCCAGTCGCGCGGATCTTTGAGCTTGATGCTTTTGGCGTCGGGCGGCGTGAGTTTAGACGCAGCCCCCGCGACCTTCCCGTACGTCGTCTTGCGCTTCGATGCCGCATGGGTGATCACGCCATCAGCGACAGTCAGCTCCGAAACCGGGACCTGCCATTGATCGGCCGCTGCCTGCAGCAGCATCATGCGCGCTGCCGCCGCACCGCGCCGCACGTAGTCTTCAGATGTGCGGATGCCGCGGCTGCCGCCCGTGCCCATTTCACCCCACACCCGTTTGCGCGCGAGATTCTGGCCGGGCGTTACGAATTCCGTCGTGACATTGCTCCAACCGCATTCAAGTTCTTCGGCAATGAGTTGCGCGAGACCGGTCTCCGTGCCCTGGCCCATTTCCGAGCGTGCAATACGGATCTGGCACGAATTGTCCGGTTTGACCACAACCCATGCATTTACTTCGGTGCCTGGCGCGGCAGCGCGTTTGGTGGCGGCCGTCGCTGCGAACGGCAGATTGAATCCCAGCGCTAGACCGGAGCCCGCCATGGCGGTGCTCACGATGAACCTGCGGCGCGAAAGGTTGGTTGTTTTGTCTTTGATCGTTTTTTTCATGGTCGCTCTCCTCACGCCTGGGCTTTAGTTTTACGGTTGGCGGGCGCGGCAGATGCAAGTTTTTTCGCCGCGAGGTGCACGCCTGCGCGCACGCGCTGATAGGTTCCGCAGCGGCAGATGTTGGTCATCGCTTCATCGATGTCCTTGTCGCTCGGCTGTGGATTTTTCTTCAACAGCGCAGCCGCCGCCATGATCTGGCCCGACTGGCAATAGCCGCATTGCGGCACGTCGAGGTCAAGCCATGCCTGCTGCACGGGGTGCGAGCTCTTAACAGACAAGCCTTCGATCGTGACGATCTTGTCGGTTGCCTTGACCGACGCGAGCGGAACAGTGCATGAACGGCGCAGTTCGCCGTTGATGTGTACTGAACAGGAGCCGCACTGCGCAATGCCGCAACCGTATTTGGTGCCGGTCAGGCCAACCTGTTCGCGGATCACCCACAGCAGCGGTGTGTCGCCCTCGACACTCACGTCTCTCACTTTGCCATTGATATTGAGCTTAGCCATTACGGTCCTCTCCTCTTGCCTTAGCGGCGATTAAATTTTGCGGAATTTGACGCTTACGGGCAGGCCCTATGCGACTCCTCGCGCGGGCCTGATGCAGTCGATTTCCAGCTTAGCGCATTTGCCGGCGCGGTGCTATTTTCCGATCATTTTTGCGGTATCACCGGCAACAACAAAGCCGCCGGGCGTTTGGCCCCGAAATGCAGCGTGACTTTGGTATCGAATATCGCAGGCGGCCGGTCGGTCGGATCGTCATGCTCGAACGGTCCGCAACCCCGCATTGGATTTTTCATGTTCGACAGCGTCGCCGCTTCGCCCGCATAAACATAGTCTTTGCCGCAGACGGTGAGCACGAGGCGATAACCTTTTGAAACGACGATGCAGGTCGGCCAGATCTCGACATCGAGTTCGACGACTTCACCCGGCTTCAGCGGCTCGTCTTGATCATGCGTGTGATACGGCCGGAACGGCAGCGACAATTCAGGATCCAGCTTGCGGTGCGATGCGCGCAGCCAGCCCTGCGCGACCGGCGTGTGCGGATCGAGCGCGCCCTGGAACACGACTTCCTTGCCCTGCGGATCGAAAACACCAAGCACTGCAAAAATATCGGCGTTACCCGTTGCGGAGGAAAGAAAAAGTTTTAACGCCGACGGTCCGGTGATCTCGGTGTCGCGCTCCATCGGCGGCGTCGAGAACGCCACGCCGTCGCCCATCGTTTCATAAGTAAGCGTTGCGTCGCTCGACACGGGCGTCGGTGACAGGCGCATATTTTTAGGATCCAGATAAAAATGCGTCCACTGTGTGCGCGCAAGCGGCCATTCGCTCTCCGCGCGCTCGACAAACTTTTCGCCCGGGTGGCGGACCTGCAGCAAAACCTTCGGTTGCTTGTCCCAGCCGTTCTGTTCGCCTTTTAAAAAGAAATCGAAAAAACGTTTCTGCAGTTTGACGCCGTAGTCGGTATAAAACGGGGCCCAATGCGAGCCGCCATGCACTTCCAGCCATTTGTCTTTCGAGGCGGCGCGCGTAAAGCCTTCGAAATTGCCGCGCGGGTGCAGACCCTGCCCGCCCCAGTTGGCGGCAGATAACAAAGGAACCGTGACTTTGGAGAGATCGCCGCTGCGCTCCTTGTAATACTCGTCGTCGAGCGGACGATCGAGAAAAGAGCCCCACATGTTTTCACGGTTCTTGGCGAGTTCTTCTTCCGTAAGTGTCTCCGGCCCGCACACGAGTTCGCCGGTGATGCGGCTTTTCGCACCGCGTTCGCCGACGCCGTGCTGCACCGTTTTCACCTGCATGTCCTGCCAGTTTTTACGGAACACGCAAATGATGCCACCGTGGCGCGCCGAATCGCGGTAGTTGTCGACCCAGCCCTCCCACACGCAGATCGCCGCGAGATGCGGCGGCTGGGTGGCGGCGGCACGCCACTGGCTCGACGCGTAATAGGAAATGCCGTTGAGTCCGACTTTGCCGCTGCACCAAGACTGGGTGCCGGTCCATTCGATGCAATCGTGAAAATCCTTGTTCTCGCGCGCGCCGTTGTGACACAGATAACCGGGCGAGCGCCCCGCGCCGCGCGAGTCCACGCGCACGCACACGTAGCCGTCCGGCACCCATTTTTCCGGATCGACGACTTCCCAGCTTTGATATTTATTGGTCGAGCCGGCGACCGCATCAGGATTTTCGCGGCACATGATGTCCCAGGCCGTCTTGTAGCCTTCCTGAAATGCGAGGCCTTTACCGTAAGGTCCGTAGCTCACCAGCGCCGGATACTTGCTTGGTGCGATCGGCCGAAATACGTCGGCGCGCAGAACGATCCCGTCGTCCATCGTGATCGGCACGTCCCAGTCGATGCGCATGCCGTCGCGGATTTCGCTTTTATATTCGCTCATTGGTGTGTGTGGTGATGGGGTGATGGGGTGATGGGGTGATGGGGTGATGGGGTGATGGGGTGATGGGGTGATGGGGTGATGGGGTGATGGGGTGATGGGGTGATGGGGCGGTAGCAGATTGCGGATTGAA
>JANYCE010000063.1 GCA_025360445.1 Betaproteobacteria bacterium | reverse complement strand
TCTTCGAAGTGCGAGCGGCCGTCGTCACCGGTATAGATGCGGGTTATCTTTTTATACGACATTTGGATTCCGTGTTCAGGGCCCGGGCTCGAATAAGTTTATACGCCCGTAAATTAATCGAGCGTGACCGCTTTTAGTGCTTTCCGGCGGGGGCAGCCCCGGGTCTGCCCCCTCCCCCCGGAGAGTTAAGTTTATTCACCGGCCTTAAGCCCGACATCCTTGACGACCTTTATCCATCGTTCGTAATCCTTGCGGATGCGCTGGTCGAAATCCTGCGGCGTTCCGCCACTGGGGATCATGCCGTCGCGTTCCAGGCTTTGCTTGATGGTCGCGTCATGCAGCCCCTTGTTGATGGCAGCATTGAGTGCCTGGATGATGGGCTGCGGCGTGCCGCGCGGCGTCATCGTGCCGAACCAGAGTACGACGTCGTAGCCGGGAATTGTCTCGGCGATTGCCGGCACGTTGGGCAGTGTGTGCCAGCGCTTCGTGGTCGTTACGCCCAGCGCCCTCAGTTTGCCGGTCGGCAGATGCGGGGTGATCGGCAGCAGACTGCCGACGATCACCGGCACCTGACCTCCCAGCAGATCGGACATCGCGGCGCCGGTGCTTTTATACTGGATGGCAACCATTTTAATTTTCGCCATGCTTGAGAACAATTCCGTGGCGAGATGGGTAGCGCCGCCGGTGCCGGTGCCGGCATAGCTCAGGCCACCCTTCGTCGAGTTGGCAAGCGAGATCAGTTCTTTGACCGACTTCGACGGCAGCGACGGATGCACCGCCAGCACGAATGGCGTGTAGCCAAACTCCGCGACCGCGATGAGGCTGTTGATCGGGTCGAAAGCCGGTTGTTGCACGGCCGACGTTGCAGAGAAACTACCCGACATCATCATGATGGTGTAGCCGTCGGCCGGCGCGCGCGCGGTCAGCTCCATTCCGATCAGCCCGCCGGCGCCGCTGCGGTTATCCACGATAAACTGCTGGCCAAGGTATTCGGAGAGTTTGTTCGAGAACTGACGGGCGGTGATGTCGCTGCCGCCGCCGGGAGCGAATGGCACAACCACTCGCACAGCCTTGGTTGGATACTGCTGCGCCTGCGCAAGACACGCGGCCAGCGTTAACAACGATAGGGCAACGGCTTTTCGGGCAAACTGCGCGGCAAATTGCGTTTTCATGGATCTCCTCGTTTTGTAGTTTTGGACGTGCAATTTAGTATAGCGCAGAGATTATCGCGCTACGCCGCCTGTCTGCTTACTTCGGAATCATCGGCTTGTTCCAATCGAGTACGTGGGATCCGCTTAAAATATTGGCGTCGCTCGACTCGAAACGATATCGCTGCCAACCGCAGATTCGATATAGAAGCAACCCATTTTTGCTTCCTGCGGCGCCCCCATCCCGCCCTTCCCCCGCGTACGAGGGAAGGAGAAAAGTGGCGTCACGTGCCTAAACCCGGATGGTGCCTGGGAGGCGAGCTGCCTTCACGTCGAACGTGGCAGTTGCGCGACATCCGAGATGCCGGTTGTGCGCGGTGATAAGACAATCGGCAAATCCGCAAGAATTGTCCTCCCAATGAAACAAGGCTTCCTCGACCGCGGACTCTTCCTCGAATGACAATTCCCGGGCTTCGAGCGCAGCACGGAATACGCCGAGGATTGCGTCCTTGGTCAAACCATAATGACTTCGAAGGACCCACTCTGTTTCGACTAGTACCGGCAGCGATATCAGAATCGGTTCGCTTCGGCTGATTGACTGATCCACGAGTCTCCGCGCGCGGCGGGTCTGCTCAACATCGTCCGAGATCAGAAGCCGAACGACGACGTTGGTGTCGATGCCAAGCATTAACGCGTCTCTAACGATTCATTTGCGCAATCGATACGCGCTTGCGGCCAGGCGACTTAATCGCGATGTCTCTGATGCTACGGTTCTTGACGCGGACGATGATCGTACGATCTTCAAGGACGGTGAAGTGAATTCGGTCACCCGACTTGAGATTCGCTGCCACCCGCACTTCCTTCGGTATTGTGGTCTGCCCTTTGCTGGTCACCGTCGAGAATGTCATCGCCATCTCCTTTTTTTCCTTACAATAAAAAGTATTGTAAGGACATGATTGAGACGCGTCCAGTCTTAGTCTTAGCCTTGGCGCGGGCGGCGGGATCATCTGGCCAAAGTTCAGCCAAATCCGAGAAAGTGACAACACCAACCGCCACTTATGCAAATATAAAATCGCCCCCGCTCACGTGTATCGTCTGACCGGTGATAAAGCCGCCGCCCGGACCGCACAAAAAGCGCACCACGGCCGCGATTTCTGCTGATTCGCCCCTGCGTCCAAGCGGGATCGTACCTTTAGCGTCTACGCGCGCACTGCGGTGGGCGGGCCGCGTGGTGTTGATGCTTCCGGGCGAGACACAGTTAACACGGATGCCATCCTCCGCGAGTTCTTTTGCGAGAGCGCGCGTGAGCCCGATGAGTCCGTTCTTAGCCGTCGTGTTGTGCGATTTACGATTGCCGCCAAGCAGTACCGCGTCACCGCCGAGAGTGATAATGTTGCCGCCCTTACTTGCGAGCATCGACGGCAGGCAGGCCTTAATGCAGTGAAACGAACCGTCGAGCGTGATCGACATCGTGGTCCGCCAATCCTCGAAGGTCATGTCCTTGAACAGTACCTCGCGGCGCTGGGAGGCGTTGAGTACGAGAATGTCGATTTTGCCGAAGCGCTTCATCACGCCTTCGCCCATCGCACGTACCGCAGCGGCATCCGCGATGTCGGCTAAGAAAACCTCGGCGTCGCCACCCGCTGCGCGGATCTCCTGCACCACCGCCTGCGCCTCGTCACGCGAGCGCAGCGTGTTGACTGCAACGGCTGCTCCTGCCGCGGCGAGCGCGATTGAGATCGCGCGGCCGATATTTTTCGCACCACCAGTGACGAGCGCGACCTGGCCGGCGAGCTCGCGGCCTTCGGCGGGTAGACCTCGTATTGCCATGCATGCCTCCTTGATTTTAAACAGCAAGCTATTATGCGCACATTCGGCAAACGCGATATATGCAAGGACGCAGTGATGAGGAGATCTGTAATAAGGAGGTTGCTGGTGACGCTGATCGGCTGCATGGCGAGTCACCCTGTGCTCGCGGCGTACCCGGAACGGCCCATCCGCATGATCGTTCCCTCTGCAGCTGGTGGCCAGCCGGACACGAATTCGCGCCTCGTCGCCGCCGCGCTTGGCAAGCAAATCGGCCAACAAGTCGTCGTGGACAATCGCCCGGGTGCAAGCAGTGCGATCGGTTTCGAGGCGGTCGCCAAGTCTCAGCCGGATGGCTATACGATTGGATATGGCGGATTTCCGCTTGCCACCAATGCGAGCCTGCTCGCGAGAGTTCCGTACGATGTAAACAAGGATTTCCAAATGGTGATCCTGACGAACATCTCACCCAACATCATCGCCATCACGCCGGCCCTGCCCGTGAATTCAATATCGGAACTGATTGCCTATGCCAAACGCAACCCGGACCAATTAATGTTCGGCTCGTCCGGCAGCGGCAGCACGATGCACCTCAGCATGGAGTTGTTGAAGCTCACGACGGGCACGCGCATAGCGCATGTGCCCTATAAAGGAATGCAGCAGGTCATCACCGAGATCATCGGCGGCCGCCTTCATCTCATTTCCGACAACGTTACTTCGGTGCTGCCGCACGTCACCTCAGGCCGGTTGCGCGCACTCGGCGTGACGGGCACGCGGCGCATTCCGCTTGCGCCCGATATTCCGACAGTGGCCGAGGCAGGTGTACCGGGCTACGCAATTACGGCGTGGGGCGGCTACATGGCGCCCGCGGGAACGCCCGGCCCCGTCGTTGCAAAGCTCAATGCGGAACTCAACAAAGCCATTGCTTCACCGGCGATCCGCGAGCGGTGGCTGGCCTTGGGGATCGAACCCGTCGGCGGCACGCCCGAACGTTTCGCCGCGCACGTGAAAACGGAAACGGCGAAATGGGCGGACGTGATCAGGCGCGCGGAAATCAAAGGTGATTAGTCACCACATACATCTGGCGAATGCGCAGCATTAGCCGCATGTTGCAGTTCGGCTGTTAATCGTCCTCGCCGCCTACCTGGGAAGTGTTACCGGCTCACCCGATTCCATCGACTTCACGATCGCTTCGATCCCCGCGATGGTGTTTATCATCTGAGCAGTGAGTATTGGATAAGCAGCGCGGCCTTCGATCGCGTCGGCAAACGCTTCCAGATTTGCGCGCAGCGCTTCGATCGGCTCAAAAGTTCGGCGCTCGATTTGTCCGCCGCTCATACGCATGATCAACTCGTTCGGCCCGACTGCTTCCGCCGAACCTTGATTGCCAAACACATGTACACGCCAAAACAATGGTGTCGCGCGCACGCCGCACAAAACGCCGCTTACATGGTTATTAAATTCAAAGGTGATTGCCAGCGTATCGAGCGACTCCGGCGGCGGCCTTCTCAAAATATGTTGCGCGCTCACGCGGCGCAGCGGCCCCACCAGGTTGATGAATGCATCGAGCACGTGGATGCCGGTGGCGGTGATGCTGCCGCCGGGCGACTCGCCGGGTGATTCGCGCCAGCCATAATGAAGTTTTTTGCTCGAGTTCTCATTGCTGAAATGACCTTCAACGTGCAGCACTTCGCCGAGCACGCCACTGTCGACCACGCGTTTCAGTTCCTGCATCGACGGCCAGAAGCGCTTGTCCTGTCCGACACCGAGCGGCACGCCGGCTCCCTCGCACGCGCGCACGGCACGCGCGGCGTTTGCGCGTGTCAGCGCCAGCGGCTTCTCGCATAGCACGGGTTTGCCGGCTTGCGCGGCTGCAATAATTTGCGCGGTATGCAATGAGTTGGGGGTCGCCAGCACGACCATCCTGATCGATGGGTCTGAGAGCAGCTCCGCATAATCCGTCGACAAGCGAAGGGCGTGCTTGGCTGCGAATTCACGTGACTTGTCTGGATTGTTGACGACTGCGCGCGTAAAGCGCACGCGCGCGCTGACGCCCTGCACCGAGTTCACGTGATTTTGGCCCCAGCGGCCGAGGCCTACGATCGCAACATCGAGCATATGACTTCTCACTACTGTCCGGTTAATACGTGAATAGATTCATCTGGTTGCACGGCATGGCATTGAGTATTGTGTGGCCGCTGCCTGAAATCGCTTGCTGCAAGGGCATTTTCTCGAACAGGGTGACCGACAATACTTGTAGCAATGTG
>JANYCE010000414.1 GCA_025360445.1 Betaproteobacteria bacterium | reverse complement strand
TCTTGTTGAACGAGCGCGTCATCTCGAAAACCATGTCGCCGAACATCAGCGCCGAATCGAAAATCGATATCTTGGCCTGGGTCTCCGGCACAAAATTGCCGTTCATGTAAACAACACGTCCCGATTCCATTACGCTTCCTCGCTTGAATTGATCTGTTTGCGCCTGAGGCGCCGAATTGCTAACGGCCCTGCTTGTTGAGCAGGAATTCCCGCATCAGCGCCGCGCACAGCCGCAGCGTTTCCGGTGAGTCGATTTCGAAGGTCTTCCAGAATTCCATTTCGACCATGCCGATTTTTTCGCCGAAGCGGTTGCTGAACCGGCGCAATACCGACGGTTGAAACAGGTAGAACGAACCGTTTTCAATGTACTGCGGCGCGTGGTCCTGCCGGCGCTTGCGGTTGCGCCAGTCGTAATTGACGCTGTCCAGCGCGCCGCCCGCCTTGCGTTCCCAGAAATAAAGGTCTTCAGCGACGCCGCAGGAAAACAGCGAGTCGTATTCGCCGGCTGCAAACTCGGTCAGGCCGCGTTCCAGGTCGGTGGACTCGCGCAGCGGCGAAGTCACCTGCGGCGCGACCACCACGTCGATGGCGCCCTGTTGCAGTTCGATTGCATCAATCGCGTGCAGCCATCCCGACTCCGACGTCGCGGTATCTCCGGCCAGGTCATCCGGCCTTTGTAGCGCGCGGGCTCCGTGCGCGGTAGCGGTGCGCAGAATTTCATCACTGTCGGAACTGACCCAGACCGAGTCGATGCCCTTGGCCGCGAGGCACTGTTCGATGCTCCACGCCAGCAGCGGCTTGCCGCAAAAATCGATCACGTTCTTGCGCGGTATGCCTTTGGAGCCACCGCGTGCCAGCAGGATCGCGACAACGCTCATGCAGTTTCCCCGAGATAATTTTTGCGCAGCCAGTTCAACTGCTCGCGAAATACCGACAAACCTTCGTCGTCGCGGTAGGCCTGCATGATGAACGGGCCATCGTAATCAAAACCGTCCAGCGCGTCGAAAAAGCGTTCGAACTTCGTGTTGCCGGAACCCAGCACGATCGAGCCGCCGCCGAGCACGCGGTCCTTGATATGAATGTCTGATATTCGCTCGCCGTAACACGCGAGTTCTTCGGCGGGATCGAATCCCAGCGCAGCGCTGTTGCCAGTGTCGTAATTGACCGTCACACGCCGCGAGTCGAAGCGCGCAAGCAGTTCTGCAAACGGTTGCGGCGCAAGATCGGTTTCGAGCGAAACGTTGATACCCGTGCGTTCGGCTTTTTCCAGCAGCGGGCCGAGTGCCGCGACGAACCGCTGCTGCGCTGGTTGGTCGATCATCGACGATTGGTCGACGCAGGGCATGACGATATCGCTGAGTCCGAGCGCCTTACCGTTGTCGAACAACCGCAGCAACACGTCCCGGCTGCGGGCGGCGACCGTCGCATCCGGATGATGCAGCGGCGCCTCCATGAAATAGTCGGCGCAGGCGGTCTGCACTTTGACACCCGTTGCTTCGCTGATGCGAAGAATTTCATCCGGGCCGTCCGGTCGCAGCAGCGGGTTGGCCTCGGCGCCGTCGAAGTCGAGTATGAACTCGATGCAGTCGAGATCAAATTCAGCCGCCTTGCCGAACTCTCGTTGCCAATAGCCGACAGGATGCGCTTGGTACCGACCCTGATACTTCGGTAGCAAGCGACCCTGCATCACACCAAGGAAGTTAGCCCTCATTCAAAAACATTTTGTTGAATAAGGGCAGTATCGCGTCAGTAAAAAATAAATCGATCGATTTTTCAGGGTCGACTTCATACGTCGATTCCAGAGCATCTATTAAACCGCCAATATCCTGAGGCTTCGAATAAAGCACGGCTTTTCTGTCCCCCATATCATAAAAATTATTACATGAAGATAGGTTTGGAAAGCGTTGTAGTATTTCAGGGTCTTGCATATGGGTGGCAAGGGTGTATAGCAAAACGAATGCGCCGCTCGGTATCAGGGGCAAGCTTCGATCATCGTCTTCGACGACGAGCAGCTTTTCTGAAGGAATGGCCTTCTTGTAGTATTGCGCGAGTCGCTCGACGATTTCCA
>JANYCE010000408.1 GCA_025360445.1 Betaproteobacteria bacterium | reverse complement strand
GCGGGCTTGGTCGATTTTGCTCCGTGACGTCTGTACCCCTCAAGGGGCTATTGAGAGAATTAATGTTGCGGCACTTTAATTCGGCGCAATGCCCGCCTGGTTATTGCGCCCTACGATTTCTGGCCCGCGCCTTGTTTGCTTCGCGGCAAGGGGAAGGTGAGATCGGTGCTTATCAGCGCACTGGCGCGCCGCGCATCGTGAACAGGAATAAGCCGCACACGATCGCGAGCAACCCGAGCGCGCTCAGCGCTAACGACCAGTGCACGCCTATCACACCGCCGATGACACCGACGGTGATGCCGGAGAATGCGCGCATGCCGAGGCCTGCCATGCTGTAAAGACCGATAACGCGACCGCGGATGTCGGCAGGCGCGTTGATCTGCACGAGCGTTTGCGCCATCGAGCTGAACGACAGTTGGACGAAGCCCGCGAACAGCAGCAGCGCAAATGAAATTGGATAGGACGTCGAGGCCGCAAAGCCGCCGATCGCACAGCACCACAGCATGGCGAGAATAAACGCGGTTTTCGGCTGCGCGCGCAGCAGGCTGCGGCTTTCAAGCACGATCCCGGCAATCAGCGCGCCCGCCGCATCCGCCGCGAGCAACACGCTATACGCGATGCCGGCGTGTGCATGGCCGAGATCGTGCGCGAACTCAGGCATCTGCGCCTGATACGCGTTGCCGATAAACAGCGACGCTCCGCCGGCAAGCAGGGTCATCGAAACGATTGTGCGATTGCCGGCGATCGCGCGGATCACCGCGACGATGGCAGCGACACCGCGGGAAGCGGCCGCCCGCAGTACGCGCGGCTTGAAGGGCGCCTTCCATAACCACAGCACAAGCGGCAGATAGATCAGCGCGTTGATCAACATTGCGCGCTCCGGCCCGAAGGCGAGCATGAGGCCGCCGCCGATCGCCGGCCCCATTAAAAGCCCCAGCATGCGTGCGGTGGCGCTTAACCGGACGGCGCTCTGCAGTTGCGCGGTGCCGACAATGTCGTGCACGAACAACTGGCTCGCCGGTCCCCATAGCACGCCGGCAAAACCGTGGAGTACGAGCAACACCATGGCATGCCACATCTCGAGCGTGTCGGTTATGAACAAGTAGCCCCACGCCAGCGATACTGCGATGAAACACACCATGCCGAGCTGAATGATACGGCGCGGATCGAAGCGGTCGGCGAGCGCGCCGGAATAAACCGAGAACACGAGGAACGGCAGCCAGTGTGATACCACCGCAAAACCGCCCAGCGCTTGCGAGTGAAATTTTTCGAACATCATCCAGTAGCTGATGACATGCTCGATGCTGTCGGCCATCATCGCGAGTGCAGAGGTAATGAAGTAAGCGCGGAAGGCCGGATGGCGCAGTGCTGCGAACGATTTTTCAGCGGGCGCAGGCGTGGAGTTACTGTCGATGTTCAAGGCAGACTTTCGAAACGGGTGGGACGCGGCGAGTACTACAAGGCGCGATGGTTAGGCCATGCGGGGTCTGCGATAATAAACGAGCAATCCAGAAATCGGAACTCTGGCAAGCGCGCGCTGTGTGCGAAGTATGCGAAGTGTGCGAGTGACCATGAGCTCGACAACCAGCGAGGAGACCAACAGCGATGAACACAATGCGTTTGAGTGTGAATATCACGATGCTCGTTGCGGCGGTGTCAGTCACCTGCGCATTTGCGCAGAGTACCGCCAGCTATCCGACGAAACTAGTACGCATCGTGGTGCCGCTCGCGCCTGGCGGCAATGTCGATATCGTTGCGCGCTCGATCGCACAGCACCTGTCGGACAACATGGGGCAGCAGATCATTGTCGAAAATCGTCCCGGCGCGAGCAGTCTCGTCGGCACTCAGCTCGTCGCAAAATTGCCGCCGGATGGTTACACGCTGCTCGCGGTTGCGAATACGTTCGCAATGGTGCCGTCGATCGTGGCCAACCCCGGCTACGACCCACTGAAAGATTTCTCCGCGATCACGCTGACTTGTCTCGTACCGCAGGTGCTCGTGGTAAATCCTGCGCTGCCGGTAAAAACAGTCAAGGAGCTGATCGCACTCGCCAAGGCGCAGCCTGGACAATTGACTTACGCGACGTCGGGGCCCGGCGGCACGGGACACATGGCGACCGAACTGTTCAGCCGCCAGGTCGGCGTGAAAATGCTGCATGTGCCATACAAAGGAAATTCGCAGGCGCTCATCGACGTGATCGGCGGGCAAGTCATGCTGATGTTCGACCAGGTGAGCACCTCGGATGCTTACATCAAAGCCGGTAAGCTGCGGCCGCTCGCAGTCTCGAGCCTCACGCGCTCGCCGCTGTTGCCGAATTTGCCGACGATCGATGAAGCGGGCGTCAAAGGGTTTGAAGACATCACTTTTAACGGGCTGGTGGCGCCGGCCGGCACGCCGCGCGAGATACTCGTGCGCCTCAATAACGAAGTTGCGAAGGTGGTGCGCACGCCGGCGCTCCGTGATCGCTTTATCGAGCGCGGCGTCGAATTAAAATCGAGCGCGTCGACTGAGGAATTCACCGCGTATATCAAGGCCGAGTTCGACAAGAAAGCGAAGCTCGCCAAGGAAGCGGGCATCAAAATAGATTGATGTGAGATGAAGTTCTCTATACGCGTGATCGCCGGAAGTTTCGCCTCGCCTGTTTTCATAATCGTAGCGAGCGGCGCGCCCGCGCCACTTTTATCGGCGGTGCTCGCGATGTTTTGCAGCATTGCGGGCCCGGCGGTCGCGCAAACCTATCCGGTCAAGCCCATCCGCCTGGTGGTTGCGACGGCGGCCGGCGGCGGCTCGGATTTTGTCGGTCGTCTGATGGGCGCCAAACTCGGCGAGGCGCTCGGCCAGCTGATCGTGGTCGAAAACCGCGCCGGCGCTGGCAGCACGCTTGGCTATGAATTCGGTGCGCGCGCGGCGCCCGACGGTTACACCTTGACCCTCATCACGCCGAGCTATGCGATCAATCCGAGCCTGTATCCGCTCAAATTCGACGCGGCCGCCGATTACACACCGATCGTTTCGGCAGCGCGCGGACCTTATGTGCTCGT
>JANYCE010000351.1 GCA_025360445.1 Betaproteobacteria bacterium | reverse complement strand
TGTCAGTGCACCCGTCGATTCCGGTGCGCAGCGTAAAAGAACTCATCGCATTCGCAAAAGCGCATCCGGGCCAGTTGAGCTACGCGTCAGCCGGGATGGGCAATTCCACTCATCTTGCGGGCGAGCTTTTCTGCCTGCTTGCCGGCGTGCGCATGGTGCACGTTCCCTACAAAGGCAGCGGCCCGGCAATGGCGGACACGCTGGCCGGACAAACGGGCGCCACGTTCGATTCGATGCAAGCCTCGATGCCTCACATAAAAACTCAAAGGCTGCGGCCGCTCGCAATAACGGCCGCACGCCGCTCACCCGCCATTCCCGACTTAATGACCATCAGCGAAGCGGGCGTGCCCGGTGCCGAGGCAGGAACCTGGTACGGCATGCTCGCCCCTGCGGCTACCCCGAGAGCCATCGTTGTAAAGCTCAACGCTGAAGTTATCCGCCTGCTCGCCCTGCCGGAAGCGCGCGAGCGCCTGTCAGTGGTCGGGGTTGAGCCAATCGGCAACACACCTGAACAGTTTAGCGACGAAATTAAATCTGACATTGTGAAATGGGGCAAAACGATACGCACAGCCAATGTACGCGCCGATTAGCCGTCACGAGGAGACTTACATGTCCGCCACTTCCCGCACTGCGAATACCGTCCCCGCTGATAATCTTAGCGCTCAGTCTGCCAATCACTTGTCGCCGTCACAGGTCGCGCGCTATCACATGCAGGGCTACCTCGCCCCGCTACCTGCGCTTGATCCAGAGCTCGCTCGCACGACGCTTTTTAAAGTCGAAACCCATGAGAAGCAGCATGGCGACTTTCCGAGCAAGGGCTTGAAGGCGCACTTGTATCTGCCATGGATGGAGGAGGTAGTGCGGCATCCCGGCATCCTTGATGCGGTCGAATCAATCGTCGGCCCCGACATTCTTTGTTGGTCGAGCCGCTTTTTTATTAAAGACCCCGGTGACGGCGGCTTCGTTTCGTGGCATCAGGACGTGACGTATTGGGGGCTCGACGTGTCAGAAAACATTTTGACGGCATGGATTGCGCTAACGCCGGCGACCCGCGAGAACGGGGTCATGAAAGTCATTCCAGGCTCGCATACAAAAGTGGTGGCACATCGAGAAGGCGCGGCGAGCAATATGTTATTGCGCGGCCAGGAAGTCGCGGTCGAGGTGGAAGAAACGCAAGCCGTCTTTATGGGGCTGGGGGCGGGCGAAATGTCCCTGCATCACGGTTTGATGTTCCACGGGTCCGAAGACAATCGCTCGGCGCAACGCCGTGTCGGCTTTGCGGTGCGCTACATGCCGACGCGCGTCAAACCGCTCGAGGGATTGCCGCGCGACAGCGCAATGCTCGTTCGCGGCGTCGATCACTATGGACATTTCGATCTCGAACCCAGTGCTGCCGGTGACCTTGATCCGGCGGCGCTGGAATTTCACCGCAAAGCCACCGCCAGGTACGCCGACATAAACCGCCAGGCAGTCAAAAAACATTTGGAGATGATGTCTTCGCAATCGTAGCCAAGCCGCGACTTTCAGCGCGCGGTTGGCACAGAGAGGCGGCGGCGACCGACAACGCTAACCACTCGCCTTCACCGAATTTGAATGATGAAAGTTGAATATGCATTTAAAAACCTTGCTCGCATTGTTCGCCGGCTTCGCTACCGTGCTGGCATCACAAGCTTCACTCGCGCAGACTAATTACCCAACGCGGCCGGTCCGTTTCATCATCCCGTTCGCACCGGGCGGCGCGGGGGATTTTGTCGGGCGCATCGTTGCGCAGAAGCTCGCTGACGTGCTGGGGCAATCGATGGTGGTGGACAATCGTCCGGGCGCTTCCGGTTTTTTGGGCATTGAGCTTGGCGCATCGTCGAAACCTGACGGCTATACGATAGTGCTGGGCAATAACGGCGCCGTCGTGATCAGCCCTGCGGTGTATACGACGTCCTCCGTGCGGCCGACGCGCGATCTGGCGGCCATCACTCAAATTGTCGACGTGCCGAGCGTGCTCGTCGTGCATCCTTCGCTGCCCGTAAAATCCGTGAAAGATCTTATCGCTTTCGCCAAGGCACGGCCGGGCAAACTAAACTTCGGCTCGCCTGGAAGCGCAAGCGGCAATCGTCTTGAAATGGAAGTATTTCGCAAGGCCGCCGGCATTGAAATGACGCACATTCCCTACAAGGGCGGCGCGGGTCCGGCGGTCACCGCCCTGATTTCCGGGGAGACACAATTAATGTTCACGACACTCTCGTCAGTAGTACCGTTTGTGAAAGCAGGCCGCCTGCGCGCACTGACCGTAACCTCGCCCTCGCGCGTAGAGGTGCTGAGGGATGTACCGACGACGACCGAACTAGGCATCACTGAACTGGTCGGCGGCTCGTGGCAGGGACTCTTTTTCCCGAAAGACACACCAGGCCCGATCATAGACCGCGTATTCACAGCAACCGTTAAAGTCATGGCCGACGACGAAGTAAAACGCCGGCTTGCATCGAGCGGTGTCGATATTGTCGTGAGCAGTGCGCCTTCGGAATTCGCGAGGTTCGTCGCCAGCGAAACGCAAAAGTGGGACAAAGCCGTCAAAGACTCCGGCGCAACTGCCGAATAAATCCTGCAACTGCGCAATGGAGCCCGATTGGAATGCGCGCCGCTTAGAATCCGTTCGTGCAATAAATTCCCGTTACCGCGGCAGATTCGCCCCCAGCCCGACAGGTCCACTGCACTTCGGCTCGCTCGTTGCCGCGGTCGCAAGTTACCTCGAAGCCCGCAGCCGCGGCGGCGAATGGCTGATGCGCATGGAAGATCTCGACACGCCGCGCGTTGTTCCCGGCGCAGCTGACGACATTCTGC
>JANYCE010000342.1 GCA_025360445.1 Betaproteobacteria bacterium | reverse complement strand
CCGTGGGGCAAGGTGAGGTCGCTGATGAAATGCTTGCCGCCGATGATGCGCTTGACCGGCAAATCGGCCGCCGGCGCATTGACGTGCGGGATCAGGTGCAGACGCGCGGGCGAAAGCCACACGCCCTTGACGGTGATATCGATCAGGTTATACGCGACCAGCTGACAAATCTTCGGGCTGCCGTCGACGTCAGGAATTATTTTAAGATTGCACGACGTGCGTGCCATCCCCTTGGCCTGCGCCTCGACGCCGCCGGGTGCCACCTGGTGTTTGTAGGCCATGGTGCCCATCGCGACCATCTGTCCGGCATAGTGCAATGTACCAGTCAGCGTATCGGAGCAGACTTCCAGTTTCGGCAGTGCGTATTTTTTCGGAAAGCCCCAGATTTCCCGCCCCGCCGATATGGGCGGTTCGTCATCCAGGTACATCTGGGCGGTGAAATTGATCGGCTCACCTTTGTATAAACAGGGAATTACGATCCCGCTTTCGGTGTAGTCGCCGAAGCCGGAGCTATCCGGCATGCGGATCCATTCGTAGAGCACCTGTCCTTCAGGATTCGGCTCCAGGGGTTCCGGCACCGCTTGCCGCAACAGTTCACGGTCCGTCTCATAGGTAACAATCATGAATTCGCGATTGATGAATCGGTATGGCCCCATCGGATAGCTCGGGCTTGCGGCCGGCATCGAGGGGAGATGCAGAATCTGTTCCGGTGTCATGTACGGGCTCCCTGTTTTTTTAAAAACGAATGCAAACGCCGAGCATGATACGTGAATAACAGACGGTGTGATGAGGCCTATTTCGATATTCAGGGAAAACCGCTGTTAAGCGCGTCGGCCGGCTGGCTACGCCAAACCTGGCGCGCGATATCCGCTTTAATCCGCCGCATCGCGTTTAGTTTTTATTTGCGGACGGATTGTGGCCAGGCCTTCCGCCCACCGAGCTCAAACGGTGCGCAACATATCCCCGCGCGACCGAACCCGGGCGGCCCCGCACATGGCAACTTTCAATTTGTGCCGGGCGTTCGCTTTGCTACACTGGACTCTGCGGCGACCGGTATTTTTATAACACAGTTGAAAATAGGGCCGGCGACGTAGCACGCCCGCATGCACGCACTTCGAACAACGCTGCACATGACGCCTCACTTTTTTTAATACTCACTTACTCGGCACTATCTTCGCGCATGTATCGCAGTTATTTCGGCCTTCGGGAAGCGCCCTTTTCCCTTGCGCCCGACCCGCGCTATCTCTACATGAGCGAACGCCATCAGGAAGCGCTTGCGCATTTGCTGTATGGCGTTAGCGGCGACGGGGGATTTGTCTTGCTCACGGGTGAGGTTGGCGCAGGCAAGACCACCGTGTGCCGTTGCCTGCTCGAGCAAATTCCCGCGGCTTGCGATATCGCTTATCTCTTTAACCCAAAGCTAACGGTCGTTGAACTGCTATCGGCGATCTGCACCGAACTCGGTATTGCATGCCCGCCCGGCCATGAGACCGTCAAAACATTCGTCGACAGTATCAATACCCGCCTGCTGGATACGCACGCCAAAGGCCGGCATACGGTGTTGATTATCGACGAAGCGCAAAACCTGGCGGTCGATGTGCTTGAGCAAATGCGGCTGCTCACCAATCTGGAAACCAACCGTCGCAAGTTACTGCAAATTATTCTGGTCGGCCAACCTGAGTTGGCGGAACTGCTGGACCGGCGCGAGCTGCGGCAGTTGGCGCAACGTATCGTCGCGCGCTATCACCTCGGGCCGCTAACGAAGCGCGAAATACCGGCTTATGTGCGACATCGGCTCGAAATCGCCGGCTCACAACAGCCGTTAATTCCATCGGCGCTCGCCGGACGCCTATATCGGCTGAGCGCTGGCATTCCGCGGGTTATTAACGTGTTATGCGACCGTGCCTTGCTCGGCGCTTACGTGCAAGGCAAAGAGCGCGTAGACAGCGCAACGCTCGCGCAAGCGGCGCGCGAAGTATTTTTGCAGCCGCCTTCGATGCGCCGGCGCCTGTTTCGATTTTTCACGAAACAGGCGGTGCAAATTCACCCGCCGATGCTACCAGCCGCAGTGGTCCAGTCGACGATGTCGGATGTTGAGCCCATCATGCAGCCATTAGATACGAAGATTAAACGGGCGCCCCCAACGACGACTTCGCATTCGCCGGCAGCGGTGCCCGCGACACTCGAATGGCCAGCCGATGAGCCTCGCTCGCGGAGCAAAGTCATGGCCTACTCCACGTTGTTTCAGGCATGGGGCGTGAAATATGATGCCGGGGACCGCTCTCCACCAGAGTCGGGCGGCTTACGATGCAAAAACGTGCGCGGTGGATTCGACGAGTTGAAACAATTCAACCGGCCCGCGGTGATGAGCCTGAAAGACCGGCGCGGCCGCGAGTTTCACGCGACGCTAACGGCACTGTACGCTGACTTGGCGACGGTCACAATCGGCACCATAACCCGGTCGGTTACGCATCGCGCGCTCATAACCCAGTGGTCGGGCAACTACACAATCGCGTGGCGGTCACCCCCGTTCGCGCAGGAAAACATCTGGCCCGGTGAACGTGGCCCGGCAGTGCAATGGCTCCGAAAGCAACTGGTGATCTTGCAAAACACACCCGCTGACGTGACCGACGACCCGTTGTTCGATGACGCGCTGGTCGAACGAGTGAAACAATTCCAGCGCACGCATGGCTTGATACCCGATGGCGCCATCGGCGACGCGACACTGATGCGTTTGTGCAGCATGGCCGACCCGACCGCCCCCAGCCTAATGCGCGGAGAAAATTAGTGTCCTACATACTTGACGCTCTCAGAAAATCCGACCAGCAGCGCCAGCACGGTGCCGCGCCGACACTGCATACGGCGCAGCCGGTTCGATATACAAGCAAATCTGCGGCGATATGGCTTTATAGCGCTCTCGCTATGTTGACGATCAGCGCCGGCACCGGGATCGCCTGGTTACGCCCGTGGGATACGGATGAACCGCCGCCGGTCGCCGCCAAACCCGCAGAGACTGCGCCGAAAGAAAATGCAGCGCAGACGCCGATACCCGCCCAAACCGTATTGACGCAGGATTTACCCGCGCCTGAAATCTCACGCGCTCAGCCCCCAAGCCCTTTGCCCGCCACTGCGGCCGCCAAAAAACAAGCGGCTATACGGCCACCGGATGCACAACGAGTCAACGTAGCGGACGCAGCGCGCAGCGCGCCAGCAGTCAAATTGCTGCCCGTGTCGGAACTGCCGCCGGCGATTCAGCAGGAGATACCGGCAATGTCGATTTCCGTGCATGCATACTCGGCCCGGCCCAACGATCGTATGGTCAGCATCAACGATCGCTTATTGCGCGAAGGCGGGACCGTGCCGCCGGGTCTCACACTCGATGAGATTACGCCGGATGGCATGATATTCAGTTACAAGGGGTACCGCTTTAGACGCGGAGCAACGGAATCGCGCTAGTGTTGCGCTAGTGTTGCGCTAGTGTTGCGCTAGTGTTGCGCTAGTGTTGCGCTAGTGTTGCGCTAGCAGCCTGTCGGGCTTAGCCGCCCGGAACTATTAATCAATGCTAATGTCATAATAGTATCCTGTTAACGCTGCTGAGAGTATTGCCATGGTCAATTTCCGTCCGATCGATCGCGCCACGCCGTTTTTGCTGCCGCCCT
>JANYCE010000340.1 GCA_025360445.1 Betaproteobacteria bacterium | reverse complement strand
GCTGGTTGCGCTCGCCGCCGGTTGCGAGATGATGGAGCGCGTGAGCCGCGCCGCTAATTCGTCGTTGCGCAATCGGGGTTTTCATACGACGCCGACCTGCGGCGTATTTGGCGCGACGGTCGCGGCGGCCAAGCTTTCGCGGCTTACGCCAGCCAAGTTAACGTCCGCGCTCGGGCTCGCCGGTGCGCAGGCATCCGGCTTGATGGAAATGTACGGCCCATCGATGCAAAAGCGCTTTAACCCGGGCCCCGCTGCGCGCAATGGCGTAACCGCCGCGGCGATGGCGCATTTCGGATTTACCGGCGCCGACACTATATTCGAAGGCGAGCGCGGTTTTTTGAACACGTTCACCGATAAATCGAATGCAGCGCAATTGACCGCCGGGCTCGATAAGCCGTACCAGCTCGATATCGAGTTCAAGCCTTATTCGTGCGCACGGCCGATTCATAACGCGATCGACTGCGCACTCGAGATCCGCCGTCAGCACCAGCCCAAGCTCGATGCGATCAAGCATATCGCCATGGCGCGCCATCCCGACTGGGCGCAATATCATCAAAATAAGACGCCGCAGACGTATCACGAGGCGCAGGTCAGCTTGCCGTACTCGGTCGGCGTCGCGTTGAAGGAAGGACAGGCGTTGCTAAAGCAATACACCGATCGCAAGCTGAAGGATCCGGTGCTTCGGCGGCTCTCAAACCTGGTCAATATCAGCGTCGACGCTTCATTGCCGCGCGGCGTGTCCTGCGCAATGACAATGACCATGAGTGACGGCCGGACTTTCGTATCGCAAGTCGATTATCCGAAAGGGTCGATTCAGAACCCAATGTCGGACGCCGAGTTGCGCACCAAGTTCGATTTATTGGCAACGCCGGTGATCGGTGAAGCGCACGCTGCCCAACTCGCCGACCTCGTCGCGGGTGTCGAGCAAGTAAGCGACATCAGAAAACTAATGCGTCTGACCGCCGGCCCGAAGCGCGCTATCAGAAAAACATAAATACTCATAGTCTGACGAACGTCGATTTACGACGCGCCGGATGTTGTGCATCGTCCCGACATTCGCGGGGCGCGCGTGACTCTTGTGCGGTGCGTCTCTGCTATAATCCACGTCGTTCAGCGCCCGTAGCTCATCTGGATAGAGTACTTGGCTACGAACCAAGGGGTAGCAAGTTCGAATCTTGCCGGGCGCGCCAGACTAATTAAAGGGTTGCAGAGATGCAGCCCTTTTTTTCTGTCACATCCGTCACCGATTCGTAACGTTCATCATCCTGCCTTACTAAACTCAGTCGGGAAAACTGCTCGACATACTGCGCTAGATGCTCGCTCGACAGGTGAGCATATTTACGCACCATCTCGGCCGACTCCCAACCGCCCAACTCTTGCAGCACGTAGAGCGGGGTGCCCATCTGAACGTGCCAGCTCGCCCACGTATGCCGCAGATCGTGCCAACGAAAGTTCAAAATACCCACCCGCTTTAATGCCGCCCGCCACGTCGTCGTGTTGACCTGGATAATCGGTTTGCCACGGTAGCTGAAAATATGCGTCGCGTGTTTTGCCGATTGTTCCCGAATCACCACCAAAGCGCTTGCCGTAAGCGGTACTGCAATTGCCTTCCGAGCCTTCGCCTGATCCGGATGAATCCACGCACAGCGCCGCGCCAGATCCACTTGTGACCATTGCAAGCCGGTTACATTGGCCCGCCGTAGCCCCGTTTCTAAACTGAACCTCGCCATAGCCGCCAAATGCGCGGGCAGGGTTGCCAGCAATCGATCCGCCTCGTCCCGCGTCAGGAATCGCACCCGACGTGTAGGTTCCTTTAAGAACCGGAAAGACGGCACTCGATTCAACCACTCCCACTCATTCGCAGCTTTGCGCAGAATAGCTCGTACTACTTCCATCACGCGGTTAACGGTCGCCGGCTTCACGCCAGTCTTGAGTTTGGCCGCCATCACTTTTTCGAGTAAATCGCGGTTAATCTCATCCAGCATTCGATCCCGAAAAAACGTATCCAGCCACCGAAGATGCGCCTGATCGGCAGCCAAGGACGCTTTATGCGAAACCTCGCCCAAATACCGTACCACTGCGTCTTGCCAGAGATAGCGCGGTTTAACGCCGAGCCTCTCTTGCTCCCACAGGGACGCTTTCAGCTTGTCGTGGTATTCCTGCGCTTTATCGCGATCGGAAGTCCCAGCGCTATGCTGTAAGCGTTTTCCTTTGTGGGTAAGATCAACCCACCACACGGGCGAGTCTTTTCGTTTGTAGAGTGACATAAGCTTGATTCCTC
>JANYCE010000330.1 GCA_025360445.1 Betaproteobacteria bacterium | reverse complement strand
TGTCCGGAAGACGCAATTTCGCTCGCACCTCGCCTGCTGCTCTCAAAGCAGGCGAAGGCCGAAGTCGTCTTGAACGAGGCCGAAATATACCCGTGCATCAAATGCGGTAAGCCGTTTGCGACCCGTCAGATGATTGAAAATATGCTCGGCCGGCTCAGCGCTCATTCGATGTTCAGCGAGGTTGGCGCCCTTGAACGCCTAAAAATGTGTGCCGACTGCAGAGTCATTGACTTGCTGCACAATGCCAAGCATGGCTCGATACATGACATCGAATGAGTGATGATGCACTGCATCAAGGCAGCGCTCTATTAGGGGCGCTCGATGACGGTGACCTGGCGCGCGCGGAGATTTATGCGTTGCTTGGGAGTCTTTTTTATCACGCACCGTCACCGGATCTGCTTCGCATCATTGCAACTGGTACTGTCATATGCAATGATGCAGTTGATTCCGACTTTTGCTTGGCGTGGCGGGCACTGCAACAAGCCGCCGCGAACACAGATGCAGAGGCGGTCGAGGACGAGTTCGATGCAACGTTTATCGGGGCGGGACGTCAACCGGTGATGCTGTTTGGATCTTTTTACCTGGCAGGATTTCTGCACGAAAAGCCGCTCGCATGGCTGCGCGAAGATCTCAGGAAGATGGGATTTGCGCGGCTCGGTGATCGTCATGAATCGGAGGATCACGTGTCAGCACTGTGCGATGTGATGCGATTTCTGATCGAAGGCGATGCCGCTACGCCGCCTGCGGCGCTGGCATTGCAGCGTGACTTTTTCCGCCGCCACATCCAGCCCTGGTATGCCAATCTCGCCAATGCCGTCGTCAGTGCAAACCAAACCGATTTCTACAAGCATGCCGCGCAATTGCTGCGCGAATTTTTTGTCGTCGAAGACGCAGCTTTTGAGATGGGCTGAAGTGATAACCGAGGAGCGAGCGATGACCACCAAACCCAGTTCAAGCCGCAGAAAATTTTTGGCGACATTAGGCGCGGGCGGTGCTGCTGCCGCTGTCGTCGCTGTAAGCCAACAGGTGGCGGAGCCACAGCAGAAAAGTGAACCGGCAGCGCCGCAAGGCAAGGGCTATCAGTTAACGGAGCACGTGCGCAATTACTATCGCAGTACGAAAATTTAATACGCCGGAGACCTCACCATGCTATTGACCCGCAAAGCCAGCACTGCTTCGGCGCCGTCCAGCCGCTTGAGCCGCACTGTCGCCGGATATCTCGGCAACACAATTGACCGGCGTGCGTTCCTGAAGCGCTCGGGGCTGGCCGTCAGTGCGGGGGTGGCGGTGAGCCAGTTGCCGTTCTCGATGATGGGCAAAGCCCGAGCGGCTGACAAGGTTGATGGCGGCAATATTGAAGTCAAGCGCACGGTGTGCACGCATTGCTCCGTCGGCTGCGCGATCGACGCGGTCGTGCAAAACGGTGTTTGGATTCGGCAGGAACCGGTGTTCGATTCGCCGATAAATCTCGGCGCGCATTGCGCCAAGGGCGCTTCCATTCGTGAGCATGGCCACGGCGAGCACCGGCTTAAGTATCCAATGAAGTTGGTCGACGGCAAATGGAAACGCCTGAGCTGGGACGATGCTCTGAAAGAGGTCAGCGACAAACTGCTCGCCATCAAGAAAGAAAGCGGGCCGGACGCGACATTCTGGATCGGCTCGAGCAAACACAACAACGAACAATCGTATCTGCTGCGCAAGTTCGTGTCGTTCTTTGGCACCAACAACATGGATCATCAGGCGCGTATTTGCCATTCGACGACCGTTGCGGGTGTCGCGAACACCTGGGGTTATGGTGCGATGACCAACTCATACAACGATGAACAGAACTCCAAATGCATCTTGTTCTTTGGCAGCAACGCAGCGGAAGCGCACCCCGTCTCCATGCTGCATACGTTGCACGCGAAGGAAAACGGCGCAAAGGTGATCTGTGTTGATCCGCGGTTCACGCGCACCGCGGCCAAGGCGGACAAGTATTACCGGATTCGCTCGGGCGCAGATGTAGCCTTCCTGATGGGCATGCTGCATCACATATTTAAAAACGCCTGGGAAGACAAGGAGTATATCAAGGCGCGTGTCTATGGAATGGACAAGGTGCGCGAAGAGGCGGCCAAGTGGACGCCGGACAAAGTTGAGGAAGTCACTGGCATGAAGGAGGCCGAGGTGCTCGACGTCGCCGAATCGATGGCCAAGAATCGGCCAAGCACCATCGTGTGGGCGATGGGCCAGACTCAACACACCAACGGCAACGCGATTGTGCGCGCGAGTTGCATTTTTCAACTGGCACTTGGCAACGTCGGCGTAGCGGGCGGAGGTTGCAACATTTATCGCGGCCACGACAATGTGCAGGGCGCAACCGATGTCGGGCCGAATCCGGATTCTCTGCCGGGTTATTACGGGTTATTGCCAGGCTCGTGGGCACATTTTGCACGCGCGTGGGGCGTCGATATCGAGTGGATCAAGAAGCAGTTTGCAACGCCGGCGATGATGGAGAAACCGGGCATCACGGTGTCACGCTGGATCGACGCCGTGCTCGAGAATAACGAGAACCTGGATCAGGATTCGAATCTGCGCGCGGTGGTCTATTGGGGACACGCGCCTAACAGCCAGACGCGCGGCGCTGAAATGATTGCCGCGATGAAAAAGCTCGACCTGCTGGTCGTAATCGATCCTTATCCGTCGGCGACTGCGGCAATGATGGCAATGGCGCGTCCCGATGGGTGCTATCTGCTGCCGGCAGCGACACAGCTCGAATGTGAAGGTTCGGTGACCGCATCGAACCGCTCGATCCAATGGCGCGAAAAAGTCATCGAGCCGATGTTCGAGTCGCGCACCGACCATATGATCATGTATCAGCTCGCGCAGAAATTCGGCTTTGCCGATCAACTCCTCGGCAAACAAGCCGACGGTAAAACGAAAATCAAGCTCGCCAAGGGCAAGGGCGGCATGGACGAGCCCGACATCGAAGACATATTGCGGGAAATCAACCGAAGCATATGGACTATCGGTTACACCGGACACTCGCCAGAAAGATTGCAGGCGCATATGCGCAACATGCACGTGTTCGATGTGAAGACGCTGCGTGCCAAAGGCGGTAAGGACGCAAAAACAGGTTATGTGCTCGACGGCGACTACTTCGGGCTGCCATGGCCCTGTTACGGCACGCCCGAACTTAAACACCCCGGATCCCCGGTGCTCTACAACACCGAGCTCAATATGATGGACGGCGGCGGCAACTTTCGCGCCAATTTTGGCGTTGAGCGCGACGGCGTCAATCTGCTCGCCGAGGACGGCTCGCATTCGAAAGGCGCCGATTTGACTACCGGTTATCCGGAATTCGACCATGTTTTGCTAAAGAAGCTCGGCTGGTGGGATGAACTCACCGAAGACGAAAAGAAGGCGGCCGAAGGAAAGAACTGGAAGACGGATTCGTCCGGCGGCATCATTCGCGTCGCGATGAAAAACCATGGTTGCCATCCGTTCGGCAATGCCAAGGCACGCGCGGTAGTATGGAATTTCCCCGATCCCGTGCCGTTGCATCGCGAACCGCTGTTCAGCCCGCGGCCGGACCTCATCGACAAGTATCCGACCCACGACGACCAGAAGAACCGCTGGCGCATGCCGGTGCTGTTCAAGACGGTGCAGCAAGCCAACAAGAACGCCGTTAAGCAGTATCCGTTGATCATGACCAGCGGCCGCCTGGTTGAGTACGAAGGCGGCGGCGACGAGACGCGTTCCAACCCGTGGCTGGCCGAGCTGCAGCAGGAAATGTTCGCTGAAATCAACCCGAAGGACGCCAACGACCGCGGGGTCAGGAACAACGAATATATCTGGGTCGAGACGCCGACCAAGGCGCGCCTCAAGGTCAAGTCGCAAGTGACTGAACGCGTCGGGCCCGGAACGGTGTTCCTGCCGTTCCACTTCGCGGGGTGGTTCGAGGGCCGCGACCTGCTCGACAAATATCCCGAAGGCGCGGCGCCGATAGTGCGCGGCGAGGCGGTCAACACCGCCACCACTTACGGTTACGACATCGTGACTATGATGCAGGAAACGAAGACCACGTTGTGCCAGATCAGCAAGGCATAACGCGATAACGAGAGCTAGAGGAGTACAGACATGGCGAGAATGAAATTTCTGTGTGACGCCGAGCGCTGCATCGAATGCAACGGTTGTGTCACGGCCTGCAAGCAGGAACACGAAATACCGTGGGGTGTAAACCGCCGCCGTGTGGTGACGCTGAACGACGGCGTGCCAGGCGAAAAGTCGATTTCCGTCGCGTGCATGCATTGTTCCGATGCGCCCTGCATGGCGGTGTGCCCGGTGGATTGTTTCTACAAAACATCCGAAGGCATCGTGCTGCATGACAAAGACCTCTGCATCGGATGCGGCTACTGTTTTTATGCATGCCCGTTTGGCGCGCCGCAATTTCCGCAAGACGGCGCATTTGGCTTGCGCGGCAAAATGGATAAATGCACGTTTTGCGCAGGCGGCCCCGAAACGGACCATTCAGAAGCTGAGTACAAAAAATATGGCCGTAACCGGCTCGCAGAAGGGAAATTACCTGCGTGTGCCGAGATGTGCTCGACTAAGGCACTGCTCGGCGGCGATGCCGATGTAATTTCGGATATTTACCGCAACCGGGTAATGAAACGCGGCAAGGGATCTGAGGTGTGGGGCTGGGGTACGGCGTACGGCAAACCTGACGCCAAGCCGGCAACGCCGCCGGGGGCGAAGTCATGACATCCATAAAACTGATCGCAGCCTTGGTTACGAGTTTTTTGTTGCTGTGCTTCGGCGGCTGCACAGATAAGCCCATGCTGTACAAGCAAGGCGAGTATCACGGCAAGCTCGACAGCCAACCGTGGAACAACGCCCAGTTCAAAGGCGAGCGCGTCGAGTGGGAAAAAGCACTCAAGGCACGCAGCCAGGGACAGGACGAATATTCACGCGCGGCGGCGAGCGCCCGCTAGAGGATGCCCTTATGAGCCGCTCGTTTCTACGTGATCGCCTGATGCCACTGCTGGGAATGCTGGTCGCTTTGGTTTTTACGCCAGCTTCGTACTCGGCGGATGGCAGCCGGGCGCAAGAGCAGGCGCAACGTCAACAGACTCAGCCGGGTAATAACGCACCGATGTGGCGCGACGTGCGCGAGGGTGTCAACCAAACTACGCAGGTGCGCGGCGTCGAAACCAATGTTTTGATGCAGCCGTCCGGACAATCGTGGCGCGAAGTGCGTCCGCCGATTTCGCTGGCGGGCGGCCTGCTCATTGCGGCGGCGCTGTTGGCCTTGTTTGCGTTCTATCAATGGCGCGGCCCTATTGGCGTGCATGAAGCCGGCACCGGCAAGCTCATCAAGCGATTTTCAGACGCCGAGCGACTCACGCACTGGACGGTCGCGATCAGCGTTTGCATACTTGCTGTTACCGGCCTGATCATCTCATTCGGCAAATACATGCTTTTGCCCATCATCGGCTATACACTTTTTTCGTGGCTTGCCGCTCTCGCCAAGAACCTCCACAACTTCGTCGCGCCGGTGTTTTTCTTCATGCTGCCGGTAATGATCGTGCTGTTCGTGCGCGACAATTTACCCGGGCCAGGGGACTTGAAATGGCTGCTCACCTTCGGCGGCTTGTTTTCCAAAAGCGGACACGAAACACCGTCGGGGCGCTTCAACATGGGCGAAAAGGTGCTTTTCTGGTTCATGGTGTGCGCGCTCGGTGTAGTGTTGTGCGTGTCAGGCACCGTCATGTTATTTCCGAATTTTGATCAGGGGCGTCAGATCATGCAAGCGGCGAATATCGTGCACGTGGTCGGCGCGATGGTCATGATTTTTCTCGCGAGCTTTCATATTTATCTCGGCACTGTCGGTGCCCGGGGTGCTTATGAGGGGATGCGCACGGGCTACGTGGATGAGACTTGGGCGAAGGAGCACCACCAGCTTTGGTACGATCAGGTGAAAGCCGGCAAGGCACGCCAGCATTTTGCCGACGATGCGCCAGACGCCGTTCGCGCGCAGGTAGCCAATGGCCTTAAAGCTTAGTGAGCAAAGGACTACTATGAAAATTAACAAAGCGTTGGTGATAGCGGTGTTGTGCACGATCACCACGACCGCCGTATATGCAAAACTGCCGGCCCCGCAATTAACTGATGAACAGAAAACCAAAGCCGGCGAAGCCAAGGCCAAGGCGGCCGATGTAGCTAAAAAAGACGGCGAACTGCTGACCCAATCGCAAGACCGGCTCGCGGATCGCTACATCAAGGCACAGAAAGCGAAGGGCATCACTGTCAAGCCAACGCAAATCGCCGCGGCGCCTGCACCTGCCCCTGCACCTGCACCTGCACCTGCACCGGTGGCTGCCGCACCTGCCAAAAAATAGCCGCAACCATTTCAGCGGTTAAAAAAAACGCACGCGAAGTGCGTTTTTTTTGTTATTGCCAGCACGCATGGCAATTGCGGTTGCCTTTAGCTTTTTGAAGCGGAAGAGTTGCGGCGTATCTAACGCATAAGCGAATTCGCACATCGCTTAACCTTCGCACCCCGCTCATCTGTTGCACTACCATTGAACTGAATCCGGTAAAATGTGTGATTGATTCGGCAGCCGGGGAGTCGTGGCGTCAGCGACGCGCGATTTTAATCAGAAATATTGCGTTGGCCGGACTAAAAGATCACCCTAATTCATGAAACCAAGACATAAACGCATGACGGTCATTGCGGCCGGCCTCGTCGCGCTCGGCATAGCCGCGGCGCTGGTTTTGAACGCATTCCAGAGCAATCTTGTGTTTTTCTTCAGCCCTACTCAAGTGCTCGCCAACGAAGCGCCGATTGGGAAGGCGTTCCGTATCGGCGGCATGGTCGAGACTGGCAGTGTTAAACGTGAAAACGACGGCCTAACCGTGCATTTCCGGGTAACCGACACGGCGCAGACTTTGCCTGTCACCTATACCGGCATCCTGCCCGACTTGTTCAAGGAAGGTAAGGGCGTCGTCGCCCAAGGGAAGCTCTCATCGAGTGGCGAGTTCCGCGCGACCGAGGTTCTCGCGAAACACGATGAAAATTACATGCCGCCCGATGCGAAACATGCGATCGAGCAGGCACAAAAAGCCCAAAAAAGCACCATCATAAAATAAAGGTCGGACCATGGTCCCTGAAATAGGCCAATTTGCACTGATTCTCGCCCTACTGCTGGCGCTCACCCAGGGCGTGCTGCCGATCATCGGTGCCGCGCGCGGCAAGGTCGCGTGGATGGCAGTCGCACGTCCCGCGGCCCAGGGTCAGTTCACATTCGTAGCAATTGCATTCGGATGCCTCGCCTGGTCATTCGCGCATAACGATTTTTCCGTGCTCAACGTTGCGACTAATTCCAATTCGCAGTTGCCGATCCAATACCGGCTGGCGGCAACCTGGGGCTCACACGAAGGCTCGCTGCTACTTTGGGTGCTGATGCTCAATTTGTGGACGGTTGCCGTGACGGCGTTCAGCCGCCACCTTCCAGCGCCGATGGTCGCACGTGTCATCGGGGTCATGGGACTGGTCAGTGTCGGTTTCCTGTTGTTCATGTTGCTGACGTCAAACCCGTTCGAGCGCTTATTCCCGGCGGCGGCAGACGGGCGCGATCTCAATCCGCTGTTGCAGGATCCGGGCATGGTGATTCATCCGCCGATGCTCTATATGGGTTACGTCGGCTTCTCGGTGGCGTTCGCATTTGCGATTGCGGCGCTGCTTGGCGGACGGCTGGATGCCACTTGGGCGCGCTGGTCGCGGCCGTGGACGACGCTCGCCTGGTGCTTTTTGACGATCGGCATCATGCTCGGGAGTTGGTGGGCGTATTACGAACTCGGTTGGGGCGGCTGGTGGTTTTGGGATCCGGTCGAAAATGCTTCTTTTATGCCGTGGCTGGTCGGCACCGCGCTCATGCACTCGCTCGCCGTGACCGAGAAGCGCGGCGGCTTCAGAAGCTGGACTGTATTGCTCGCAATTTGCGCATTCAGCCTGAGTCTGCTCGGCACTTTTCTCGTGCGCTCGGGCGTTCTTACTTCCGTACATGCGTTCGCGACCGATCCGAAACGCGGAATATTTATTTTGATATTCCTTTCGATCGTGATCGGCGGCTCGCTAATACTTTTCGCATATCGTGCGCCTCGCGTCGGTTTAGGCGGGGCGTTCGCACTTATTTCGCGGGAGTCGATGCTGCTCGCTAACAATGCGTTGCTGGTCGTAGCAGCAGGTTCGGTTCTGCTCGGCACGCTTTATCCGCTATTTCTTGATGCGTTGAATCTTGGCAAGATTTCAGTTGGGCCGCCGTATTTCGACAGCGTGTTTGTGCCGTTGATGACCCCGGCAATTTTTCTTATGGGGATAGGCCCGCTAGCGCGCTGGAAAGATGCGAGCCTGCCCGACCTTGCAACCCGATTGAAATGGGCGTTTGCGGTCAGCATTGCAACTGCGTTACTTCTGCCATTTGTGCTCGGCACGTGGACGCCGCTCGTCAGTTTTGGTCTTGCGCTTGCTCTTTGGGTGGTGACTTCAACGGGAGTAAATCTGCAAACGCGCCTCGCGTCATTGAGCGGCACTTTATATGAAAAACTCGCGAGCCAGCCGCGCGGCTATTACGGGATGCTGGTCGCGCATTGCGGGGTTGCAGTATTCATCGCCGGGGTGACTTTAGTTAAAGGCTATGAAAGCGAGCGCGACGTGCGCATGGCGATCGGCGACAGCGTCACAGTCGGCGGCTACGCATTCCGCTTCGACGGCGTGCAAAACGCGACCGGGCCTAACTATCGCGCTGCCCGCGGCAGCGTGGTCGTCAGCCGGGAGGGCAGGGAGCTGATGGTGATGCATCCGGAGAAGCGCGTTTACAACGCGCAGCAAATGTCGATGACCGAGGCCGCGATATCGACCGGTTTCTTTGGCGATCTTTACGTGTCGCTCGGCGAACCGGTCAGCGACGGTGCCTGGAGTGTCCGCGTTTATCACAAGCCGTTCATCACCTGGATTTGGGGCGGGTGCATGATCATGGCGCTTGGCGGATTTCTCGCCTTGACCGACCGGCGGTACCGCAAGGCCACGCGACGCGCGCCCGCGCCACTTTCGACTGACGCTAAACAGCCGGTCGCCGTTTGAGCGCGGGAATTAAATGAATCGTTACCTGATTCCGCTCGCGGTATTCATAGTGCTCGTGGTGTTCCTCGGCATTGGCCTCGGCCTTAACCCGCGCGAAGTCCCGTCGCCGTTAATTGGCAAGCCGGCGCCCGTTTTTAAGCTGGCGCAGTTGCATGAGAGCGGCCAGGTGCTTGGCAAGGAGGATTTGCTTGGCCAGGTGTGGCTGCTTAATGTATGGGCATCCTGGTGCGTTTCGTGCCGCGAAGAGCATCCGGTGTTGATCGAATTCGCGAAGCGCAACCTCGTGCCGATTTATGGTCTCAACTACAAAGACAAGCGCGACGACGCACTCGCGTGGCTCAACCGGTTCGGTGATCCGTACAAGGCCAGCATCGTCGACGCCGATGGCCGCGTCGGCATCGATTACGGCGTATACGGCGTGCCCGAAACCTTTGTCATCGATAAAGCCGGCCTGGTGCGTTACAAGCAAATAGGTCCGGTCACACCCGATGCGCTTAAAAATAAAATCCTGCCATTGTTGCAGCGATTGCAGCAGTCATGAGCGCACTGAAGATGCTGCTATCGATGCTGTGGCTGCTCGCGTTGCCGCTGTCCGCCGGCGCGCAAACGGGCCAGCCGGTGCCGGAAGATCCCGTTAATACAAAGCGCGCGATGCACCTCGCTGAAGAATTGCGCTGTCTGGTGTGCCAAAACCAGACGATCGCGGATTCGAGTGCAGAACTGGCGGTCGATCTGCGCCGGCAGATTCGCGAGCAGATCGCACAGGGAAAAAACGACGGGCAAATCATCGAGTTCATGGTCGCACGGTATGGTGACTTCGTTTTGTACCGGCCGCCACTCAAAGGAACGACTTTGTTCCTGTGGTTTGGCCCGCCCCTTTTATTGCTGACGGGTTTTGCCTTCCTGTTCTATTACCTTAAATCGCGGCGTAACCGCATCGCGCAGCAACATATGTCCGCAAGTGAACGCGAGGAAGCCCGGGCGCTGCTAGGCAGTGACACCGGGAGTCGTCGCGCATGACTATGTTCCTCATCATTGCGGCGCTCATGGCTGCCGCCGCGATCGCGTGGGTGATGCCGGTATTGTTAAGCCGTCGTGACACAGCCCTCGACGTAGAACAGCGCGCATCGAACCTCAATATTTTAAAAGATCACTTGGCGGAACTCGATGGCGATCTCGCCGCCGGCACGTTGCAGCAGCAACAGTACGAGCAGGCGCGTCAAGACCTTGAGCGACGTGCAATAGAAGAGACGCGAGATGCAGCCGCGCCCCGCGCCGCAGCGCCCGCTCGCTGGACGGCAATTGGCATTGCTGTCTCGTTTCCGATATTGGCGGCATTGCTTTATCTGCAACTGGGTGCGCCTGACGGCATAACAAATCCGACGTCCGCGGCATTGCACGCGCCCGGCAAACCCACCAGCCAGGAAGTAGAAGCAATGGTGGCGAAGCTCGCCGCGCGGATGGAGCAGTCGCCGAATGACGGGAAAGGATGGGCTTTGCTCGCGCGCTCCTACCTCGTCATGCAGCGTAATGCTGAAGCGGTCGCGGCCTACGAGCGTGCAGTAGCCGTCACGAAAGACGACGCTGATTTGCTCGCCGATTATGCCGATGCGCTCGCGGTGGAGCAGGGCAGGCGCATTGAAGGTAAACCTCTCAAGTTCGTTGAACGCGCGTTAAAAATAGATCCCACGCAATGGAAGGCTCTGGCGATGGCTGGCTCGGCTGCGTTCGAGCGCAAGGACTACAAAACGGCAGTTGCGTATTGGGAACGACTTCGCGCCAACACGGAACCGGGAACGGATTTCGCGCGCGAAGTCGCTGCGAATATCAATGAAGCGCGTGAGCGCGGCGGAATTACAACTGCCGCTGCAATCACAGCGGCACCGCCGACCGTGCCCATGACTAAGCCGCAGGCCGCTGTCGCCCCCGCGAGCGTCGACGGCGTCGTGGCGCTCAGCCGGGAATTCGCGGGCAAAGCGTCGCCGACAGATACGGTATTTGTTTTTGCGCGTGCGGTAGACGGACCGCGTATGCCGCTTGCCGTCATGCGTTTTCAGGTCAAAGACCTGCCGGCAAAATTCCGGCTCGACGACAGTATGGCAATGTCGCCGGCCGCCAAATTATCGAATCATGAAAATGTCGTGATCGGCGCCCGCGTGTCGAAAGCAGGGAGCGCAACCCCGCAATCAGGTGACTTGCAGGGGCTCAGCAAGCCGGTCAAAGTAGGCGCGTCAGACATCGCCGTGTTGATAGATCAATTAGTGCCTTAATAGGCCACGCTTAAGTCTGTTCGGTTGAGTTCGGGGGCAACGCACGCCACGCCGCGCGGTGGCGCCTCTTCAGGGCGACGATTTCCACCACCATGCACGCGGCCGTCATGCCAAACGATCCCCAGACAAAACTTGCATAGCCGCCCATCGCAAAAAACTCCATTGCGCTGCTCCAGTTCATGACGGCTGCTTTTTAAGTGTTTTGACCCAGTCGGAATTGCGCTCGCGCTCGAGAATAATCGAGCGCAGGCGCATAAGCATCACGGCGATGCTATACATCCAGAATGCAAGCGCCATTACCAGCATCCCGATCAACATCGTATTCGCCATGGTCGGGCTGCGCGTGAGGCTTACGGATGCGCCCTGGTGCAGCGTATTCCACCATTTGACCGAGAAATAAATGATCGGCACGTTAATCACGCCAACCAATGCGATTACCGCACCCGCCTTGTCGGCACGGCGCGGATCGTCGATGGCCGCTTGCAGCGACATGAATCCAAAATACAAAAATAGCAAAATCAGTTCGGATGTCAGGCGCGCGTCCCACACCCACCACGTGCCCCACATGGGTTTCCCCCACAACGACCCGGTCCACAGCGCGATGAAAGTCATCATCGCGCCGGTCGGGGCAAGCGCCGACGCGGCCATCGACGAGAGCCGGGTGTTGAACGCGAGACCTATACCCGCCCAAGCGGCCATGACGACATAAATGAACATCGACATCCAGGCCGCAGGCACGTGTATAAAAATGATGCGGTACGCTTCGCCCTGTTGCGCGTCGGTCGGGGCTATGAAGAAACTGATATAAAGCCCTGCGATAGTCAGCAGCGCAGCGCCGCTGAAAAACCACGGGATAAGGGCGCCCGCAATAGGATAAAAGCTCGCCGGGGATGAGTACCTAAACCAGTTAATTGTCATAATCCTTGTGACCGATCGCTTACTCGACGGCAATACGCACGGACACCGCGGTTGCCCACGGGGCAAAGACCAGTGCCACCAGCAACAACGCGCCAAGCAGGGACAAATGTGCGCCCGCATCGAGTCCCGCAGCGCTGGCCTCGACTGCGCCGGCGCCAAAAATCAACACCGGCACATACAGCGGCAGCACCAGCAGCGACAACAATGCGCCGCCGCCACGCACACCTAAAGTAAGTGCAGCGCCCACCGCACCGATCAAGCTCAAGGTCGGCGTGCCCAGTAGTAGAGATGCTAGCAGAACGAGTTGCGCATCGGCGTTCAAATCAAATTGCAGTCCCAACAGCGGCGCGATGATTACAAGCGGCAGTCCGGATGCCAGCCAGTGCGCGCCGGTTTTCGCGAGGACGAGCAGCGTCAGAGGATGCGGGGACAGTGCGAGCTGTTCGAGGGTTCCATCGCCGTAATCGCTGGCAAATAACCGTGTCAGTGCGAGCATGGAGGCAAGCAAGGCGGCCACCCACACGACACCGGGACCCATCAAACGCAACAACGCCGTGTCGGACCCGACCCCGAGCGGGAACAGGCTGGCGACGATCGCAAAAAAAACCAGCGTCGTAAGCAGATCTGCACGATGACGCAGTGCGGCCAGCAGGTCGCGAGTGCCGACAGTCCACAGTGCATCCATTAGGCGCGGGCTGTTCATTGCCCGAGGTCCACCCGCCGCGTCACACGCGCGGCGATGGCGACTTCCTGATGGGTCGTAAGCACCACAGTGCCACCAGTTTCGAGATGCGATTCCAGCAGATCCTTGATAACCACTAAGGCTGCCGCATCGAGCGCGGTAAACGGCTCGTCGAGGATCCATAACGAACGCGCTGCGGACAAACACAAGCGTGCGAGCGCAACACGGCGGCGCTGTCCCTGCGACAGCGCTTTACATAATGAATCGCGAAAGTCGCGCAGCCCGAAGTGCACAAGTGCAGCATGAATTTGATCCGGACTGGCGCCGAGTCCGGCGGCAACAGACGACATGCGCAGATTTTCACTCGCAGTCAGTTCGTCTTTTACGCCGCTTAGGTGCCCGAGAAACGCAAGTTCCGATCGATATTCATCGGCGAACATGTGAATATTGTTACCGCGCCATTCGATAATTCCGGCGGCCGGGGGTAGCAGGCCGCAAAGATTGCGCAGCAGACTCGTCTTGCCGCTGCCGTTCGGTCCGCGTACTTCAAGCAGAGTATGTGATGCTGCCTCGAAGCTCAGGTCCGAAAATAGCCGGCGCTCGCCGCGCACGCATTCGATGTTTTTTATCGCCAGCATTGCGTCGCGTTCGCGGGTCCGGGAGGTCGTGGAAGCGCGCGATGATACCGCAGTTGCCTGCTCGCCGCGTGCGCACACTAGAGGCGGCGTTGCATCAAATCAACGCGTTGCGATTGACTACTATTTTGGCCGCTCAAAAGTGTCGCGGGAGACTGTCCCGGATCTGTCCCGGATCTGTCCCGTATCTGTCCCTTATCTATCGCGGCAGCGGCTCAGCCGAGCTTGCCGGCGCCGGCTTCGAGCAATGACCACGCTTCGCTTCCAAACTGCGTTTTCCAGCGCGCATAGAAGTCGCCTGCGAGCCGCGCGCGAAACGTGGCGGTGTCGGGCCGCGTGAAGTGAATGCCTTTTTGTGAAAGTTTGCGTTCGAGATCAAGGTTGAGCCTTGCCGTATGAGCGCGTTGACGTCCGACGTGTTTGCGAAGGTTGCGTGCCACGATTGCCTGCAGGTCGGCGCCGATGCGGTTCCAGAACGATGGATTGGCAATTAGATTGAAGCCCGACCACATGTGTGACGTGAGCGCGATATTGCGTGTCACTTCGTCGAGCTTCAGCGACCCGGTGATTGCGAGCGGGTTCTCCTGCGCATCCACGCGCCGTTCGGCCAGTGCGCGGTGCAGATCGAGGACGAACACGGGCGTTGGTATCGCACCAAGGCTTCGAAATGTGTCATCAAATATGCGGCCCTCGGGCACGCGGATCCGCAGGCCGGCAAGATCATCCGCATGATTGATTTGACGGTCGACAGTCGAAATCTGGCGAAAGCCGTTCTCCATCAGGCCGAAAGGCAGTGCATAGATGCCGCGCGCCGAGAGATCAGCGCGTAAATAATCACCGAGCGCGCCATCCATCAATGCATAGACTTGCGCCTCACTCGTGTAGGCAAAAGGCAGCCCCTGAATTTCGAATACAGGCGACAGGTCTCCGAGCAAACTGCCCATCACGGCGTAAAACTCAATTTCGCCATGCTTGACCCGGTCGATGATTTCCGCGTGCGTTATTTTTAGCCCGTCGTTGTTCGCGTGCACGCTGATGTCGACGCGGCCGTCCGTCTCTTTGCGAACGGCGTCCCATAGCTCGACCAGGTATGGATGGACATGGCTCTCAACCGGCTGGTAGTGAAATTGCCGGCCCTGCATTTTTGTTTTACCCGCGCTCAAGAGCTTCGCCGCTCACATCATCACCCGGCCGCCATTGACGTCGAGTACGACGCCATTAATGTAGGCGGCAGCATCCGACGCCAGGAAAAGCATCGCGTTTGAGTGATCTTCAGATACCGCAAGCCGGCGCAGCGGCACCTGTGCGGCGATTCGTGCGATCTCGTCGTCGGTGCGCAGCGCCTTAACACGCGGCGTCAAGGTAGTGATCGGCGCGATTGCGTTCGCAGTGATGCCGTCGGGCCCGAGTTGCTGGGCGAGAAAACGCGTGAGTTGTATCACCGCCGCCTTGGCGGAGCCATAAGCGGGCGACGATGCGGCAGTCACCGTGCGGCCTGAAATGGAAGCGACACTGATGATGCGGCCTGCTTTCGATTTTTTGAGATGCGGAATGACGGCACGCGACATCAGGAACACGCTGCGCAGATTAAGCGCGATCGTGTTGTCCCACTCATCCAGCGACATGTCCTCAACTGTCGCGAGCCGGCCGTAACCGCCCGCGCAATTGACGAGCACGTCGATGCCGCCGAATTCAGCGACGACTTGTGCTACCGCGTCCGCGACGGATTGCTCTTCGGTGACATTAGTTTCTACGGCTAGCGCGCGCCCGCCGGCATTGCTGATTTCTTTAGCGATCGCCTGGGCACTCGCCATGTCGATGTCGAGCAGCGCGACGCGCGCGCGTTCCTTGGCAAAAGCCGCCGCCGTGACGGCGCCTATGCCCTGAGCGGCCCCCGTAACGATAATATTGCGGCCCGCGAATTCCGGATATGACGGCATGAAAAAGTCTCGCGTTGGTGGGTTTAAAAAGTAAAACGAAAATTAAAATCGGCAAACTCGGCAAGTCGCCGCCAGCGTATTCAGAGAAACTCTGAACAACTCTGCTTCGTCGTTTACGCGGAACGCCGGAGCCCGCTGCATTCAAGCGCCCTGACACCGGCCGGCGCTGGCGCGGCGAAATTAAGCGGAGGTTCCTTAGACGACACCTTCCATAACCTCGACTTCGACCAGGCTGCCGGCTGCAACATTGCCCTGATCGGTCGGCAGAATAATGAAGCAATTGGCTTCGGTCATCGAGCGCAGGATGCCGGAACCCTGTTCGCCGGTAACGCGCACGCTCCAGTCGCCGGCCGCGTCCCGCGTTAACACACCGCGCTGGAATTCAGTGCGGCCCGGTGCTTTCTTCAGGGCGCTCGTGCACGGCACCTTGAATGTCGGCATTGGCGGCAGCGGATCGCGGCCGCCAAGTTTAAGCAACGCATCGCGAACAAATTGATAAAACGTGACCATCACCGAAACCGGGTTGCCGGGAAGCCCGAAAAAATGTGCGCCAGCAATGCGACCGTAGGCGAGCGGCCGACCGGGCTTCATCGCAATTTTCCAGAACACCACTTCACCCATGCGCTCGAGCAGTGCCTTGACGAAATCGGCTTCACCGACCGATACGCCGCCGCTCGTGATGACGACATCGGCGCAACGTGCCGCGTCGTTGAATGCCTGCTCAAGCAGTGTTGGATCATCGCATACGACACCCATGTCGATGACTTCGCAGCCCAGGCGGGTGAGCATGCCGTGTATCGTGTAACGGTTGCTGTCATAGATCTGGCCGGCGCCGAGCGGCGTGCCGATCGAGCGCAGTTCGTCACCCGTTGAAAAAAATGCGACACGCAGCTTGCGATAGACGGCGATCTCACCGATGCCGAGAGAGGCAATTAGCCCGATTTCGGCCGGACGCAGCAGTTCACCGCGCTTCAACGCAACCAGGCCGGTTTTCAGATCCTCGCCGGCGCGGCGCAGATTCTGGTTCTGGCGATGGCCGCCGCCGACGATAATCTTGCCGCCTGCAGCCTTTACATGTTCCTGCATGACGATCGTATCGCCGCCTGAAGGCACTACGGCACCGGTCATGATGCGCACGCAGGTTCCTGCATTGACGGCACCGTCGAACGGAACGCCTGCGAAAGCGGTACCCGCTATCGTCAAGGTAACTTCGCCGTCGGCTCTGAGATCGACGAAGCGCACGGCGTAACCGTCCATCGCTGAATTATCATGCGCGGGCACATCGAGCGGAGATACGATGTCTGCCGCCAGCACGCGGCCAAGCGCAGCACGGATGTGCAGTCGCTCAATGACAGCCACCGGCGTTAAAAACCGCGCGATGAACTCGCGCGCTTTCGCCACCGGCATCGAGTCAGGATCGTAATCGTCGGCGCAACTGGCGGCGCGAATCGAGTTTTCAGGATTGTTCATGGCTGCTTTAAAAGTGGGACGCGAGAGCGCGAATTTTACCGGAATCCCGTTACGACGGAGCGCAGGCACGCGGTTGGTTCGACCAACGTTCGGGGTTATCATTCGCGGGGATTTTTATACAACGTATTCTGGGAGAACGCATGCCGATGCCGGGCTGGATACGGGCGGCCAATGCGGTCGCCGCGCTGGTGCTGACGCTATTTATTGGCGTAGTCGCGCACGCGGCATCGGATATCAGGTTGGCCACCACGACCAGCACTGAAAATTCGGGGCTGTTAACAGCAATACTGCCCAAATTCGAAAGAGTGTATGGCGGCAAAGTCAGAGTCGTGGCAGTCGGCACCGGCGCAGCATTAAAGCTCGGCGAGAACGGCGACGCCGACGTCGTGCTGGTGCATGCGCGCGCACTTGAGGAGAAATTTATGGATGCGGGATTCGGCGCCGTGCGCAAGGACGTCATGTATAACGATTTCATCATCGTCGGGCCCAGGCGCGACCCGGCCGGGATTCGCGGCCTGCGTAACGTCGTCGCCGCAATGGCGAAGATCCGGTTAAGTGGCGCCAAGTTTATTTCGCGCGGCGACGGGTCGGGCACGCATCAGATGGAAAAATCTTACTGGACGGAAGGCGGCGTCGAGCCAACCGGCGCTTGGTACTTATCCGCAGGACAGGGCATGGGACAGATGTTGACGATGGCGGACCAACTCGAAGGTTATACACTTACCGACCGCGCGACCTACGCTGCGTATCGCAACAAGACCGGACTCGACGGGCTGGTCGAAGGCGACCCGAAAATGTTTAATCCATACGGCGTGATCGCAGTCAATCCCCGCCGGCATCCCGATATCAATGCGCAGGGCGCGATCGCGTTCGTCGACTGGATGGTGTCTGCGGTCGGGCAGCAGGCCATCGCCGACTTCAAGATCAACGGCATACAAATGTTTTATCCGACTGTGCGCTGATGGATTTTCTCGGGCCGACGTCTGACGCATTTCACCTGTTATTCACAGGGGACCGCGATCTCTGGCGCATCATATTCACCTCGCTAACTTGTTCGCTGATCGCGCTGGTGCTCATTTCTCCGGCGGCGATTACGTT
>JANYCE010000291.1 GCA_025360445.1 Betaproteobacteria bacterium | reverse complement strand
GCGCGCTGGGAACGCGCCGGCATCGTTTTTGCGACCGTGCACATTCCCGGCAGCAACAACAATTTGCAACGCGACCAGCCGCCCGTGAGCGAATATGGGGAGCGCAACGCGGCCAATCTCGCGTGGATAGATGCGGCATTTCTGCGTGCCCGGGACAGCGGCGCCAAAGGCGTCGTGCTCGCCTTCCAGGCGCATTTGGGATTCGACAACGAACCGCCCGAGAGTGATTTGCGCTCCGGCTTTAACGACACGCTCAAAGCGTTAAAGCGGCACGCGATCGCTTTTGGCAAGCCGGTGTTACTTGTTCACGGTGACCAGCACCATCTTGTCATCGATCAACCGCTCGTGGGGCCGGGCCGCAAACGCATCATGAACGTGACGCGGCTCATGGTGCACGGCGAACATGAAGTGCACGCAACACTTGTCAGCATCGACACCGATGACCCGGATCTCTTCAGCTATAAGCCGATTTATATCCGCGAAAATATCGAGCCGTTTCAGCCCGCCGCAAAACCGTAAGACGCGCTAACCGCGCTTTAATTCCTCGATCGATTTCACGAATTCACCATCCGCGCGTTTCAACGCTCGCGTGGCCGCGCGCGTGTTGCCGAATGTCGGTACCCATTGTGAATGTTTGCCGGCGCCGCCGGTGACGATAATGATCAGGTCTTCGGGCTTGCCCCACATATGCACGGGCGTATCGAGCGGTGCGCTCGCGAACTTGTCCGCGAGCTTGCGGCGGAAGCGGCGCTCGATGCCTTCCTTTGAAAATTTCGACAGCGGAATCGTCGCACGCTCCCACAGCCACTGCTTGACTTGTGCCTTGGTCATGCCGCTCGCGGCGACGGTCTGTGCGTGCTCGGGACCGAAAGCCATCACCGGCTGACCGTCGTAATAAGCGTTGTTCGAACCGGTATTCGCAATAGTGCCCGCGCACATGGTCAGGATGCCTTCGGCGGTCGTGCTTTCATGATCGTTGACGTTGTGCGGGCTTTCAGCGGCAACTACTGTCACCGTTGTTGCCTCTTTAGGTAAACCCTGTTCGACGTGCAGCGGCTCCCATGGACTATTGTCTTCATTTTCCGCCACGCAAAACGTGAATTTGGCGGGCGTGCCGGCGGTCGCCATATCGCCGGTGCCGGGAATCGCGGCGCCGATATTCACGAGCGCCAGGCGCACGGCGCGCCCGATCGCCGCATTCGCGCGAAAGTAATTGCCCATCGCGTTGTTGCCTGAATTGAGACCCACTTCTTTCGCAATCGGACCGTTGAAAATCAACATCGGCGTGCACGGATGCGTGGTGGCCTGCGTGCCGTATAAATTGTATTGCTCTTCCGCCAAGGCTTCGAGCGCGAGCATCACGAGCGGAAAATACTGCGGCTTGCAGCCGGCCATCACGGAGTTGGCCGCAATGCGCAACGGCGTCGCGGCGCCAAACCGCGGTGGAATTTTCACGACCGGCTGATCGAATTCGCGGTCGCAATAAGCAAGCATGCGCTCTACGCGCTCGGGCGTCGGCGGAATTACCGGCAGGCCGTCGCTCCAGCCTTTGTCGCACAAAAATTCGAAAACCGCTTCAGGATCGTCGTCGCATTGAACCATCGCGCCCGGCGCCTGCAGCATCGCGCTCAGCGAAGTCATGCCTGTTTCTCCTTAACGACCTTGAGAAGCTGCGGCAATGCGACAGCCGCGCGCTCGATTACTTTGTCCATGTTGAGTCCGCCAAGCGGATGCTGAATTTTGAGCAGGGGCAAATCGGGCACGCCAAACACTTTTGCCTGGGCTGTGCCGAGTTTCATGAAAGTATCCGAACACACGACTGCGGCAATCAGGCCGCGTTTGATCAACTGCGCCATGTCGTGGACACTCCACGACGTGCACGACCCTCAATCAGCCATGGCGCTGATCACGAGATCAGCCTCCTGCGCAAGTTCGTCGAGCATTTGTTCGGTGGCCGGCCGGCTCGACGCCGGTTTGCGCTTGTAGACGACCGAATCGACCTTGTATTCTTTTTTTACGCCGTCGACGATCATTTTTAGTAAATGGTCCGCGTTGGCTTTGGTGTTGTCGAGCACACCGAGCCTGATACCGCCGCTCAGCGTGCGGCTGGTCTTTAACTGCGCGACCTCTTCGATCGGCGCATCGGGCACTACGAGAAATATCTTACCCATATTTGCTCCCTGCAAGACAATTAACAAACTGCGCGCCTCAAAATAATAGACCCGCGATTACCGTGACTATGCAATTGTCCCACAAGGGGACTTCCTTCGGGGCGTGCCACAAGGGCCTCAACGATACTTTGATTGTAGTTATTGTGCTATTTGATAAATGATATCAAAGTGCTAAGATTAGGCACGTGAAATG
>JANYCE010000228.1 GCA_025360445.1 Betaproteobacteria bacterium | reverse complement strand
GGCCGGCCTCGCGCCCGAACTCGTCAGCCGGTTGAATATCGAAGCAACCCGCATCGCAGGCTCAGCCGAAATGCGCGAGCGGCTCGCGAACGATGGCGCTGAACCCGCGACGCCGCCTATGACGCAACGCGAGTTTGCGGCGTTCATCGAGACCGATGCGGCGCGCTGGGCACGCGTAATCAAGCTCTCCGGCGCGAAGGCCGAGTAGCCACGACGCCGCGATTCCGACGCTCAATGTGAATTGAGCAATGCGCTTCACCATTCAACCGACGACACCTGCCGATATTGCCTGCATCAGTTCGACCTGCGTCGTCACGCCAAGCATGTGTAGTAGCGAAGCAACTCCCGGATGCGCTATCATGCGGCACCCGCGTCAAGCGCCGACGGGAAAGCTGCAAAGGGAGATCATCTGAACTACGAATTCATGGGCAAGGCACAGGTCACGGCGCCCGGTTTTGAAGCTGAGGAATTGCGCGGATTTTCGCGCACGGTCGCCGAAATCGAGTGGTTGCTCGTTATCCTGGTGATGCTCTACCAGGTGGTGCAGGGACGGACCGACGAATCGAACGCGCAAATCTATTTCGGCCTGATCGTGTATTCGGGTTTTGTGATCAGTTTCCGCTACTTCAATATATATCGCACCGAATCTCGCTGGAAGCTTGCGATCGAGACGTGGGTGATGATTGTTTTCATCACCTGGATCATTTACAACACCGGCCGGCTTGATAGTCCGCTTACTAATTTATATCTCCTGACAATCATCACGTCGGCGCTCACGCTCGGCAAGCTCGTTACTCTGCTGGAAATGGCGCTGATTGCCGCGTGTTACATTTTTGTCGGCTACTCGACGACGAACGATTCGCTGTTCTGGGTCACGAACGCCGGAAATTTCATGACGCTGCTTGCGCCCATGCTGCTGGTCGCCTACATAACGACCATGCTATCCGCCGACATCCGCACCGCTTTGACGCGCATCAAGATTATCTCCGAGACGGATGAACTGACCGGCATCTATAACGTACGTGCATTCACGTCGCTCGCCGACCGCGCCCACAAGCAATCGATCCGCTATGGCCATGTTTACAGCATCATCATGATCGACTCCGACAACCTTAAAGCGGTCAATGACACTTACGGTCACGAAGCCGGCAATCGTCTGCTGAAGCTAACGGTCACCTGTGTTCAGCAAGGTCTGCGGGAAACTGATGTGTTCGCGCGTTACGGCGGCGACGAATTCGTTGTGTTGCTGCCTCAAACGAAGGCGGACGGCGCATTTGAAGTCGCCGAGCGCATTCGAAAATCCATCGCGGGCATGCCGCTCGACGCGCATGGCAAGGATGTGGCGACGACAGTCAGCATCGGTGTTGCGTCTTACCCTGTGAACGGCGCTGAACTCGCAGTCATCATGAATCGCGCCGATCAGGCGTTGTACTCGAGCAAAAAACACGGCCGCAATCGCTGTTCAGTCAGCGGCGATCCGGAGACCTAAAGCGGGAAACGGCGCGGCCGAAAGTACGCTGTATTGTCGTAATACCGCGCGTCTTCGTTGGCGGCACACCAGCCGGGTATACCCAGTAAAGGAACCGGCGTTAATTCACCGCTGGTCAGCGGCTCGCGAGCGCTTGCCAGGCGGGCCGCGATTAATTTATCAAGCGTTGCAAGTTGATCCGCCAGCGGCAATGCGAAGAAATCCTGCGGCGTCACAAAAATCAGACTGCGCCCGGTGATCCCGGTGAAAGGCTCGAGCATTTTCTCGGCGAGCCCGTGACCAAACAAATAGAACCGCATATGCGCCGACACGGCGGCACGCCGTCGCCAGAACAATTCCTTCCACGCATGAGCGCGCAGCAGTTCGCCGAGATCCGCGGCGCTCATCGCCACGATCACGCCGCTTTCATCCAGAAGCGTGAGTGCATCCTGCAGCGGTGTGCGATTCGCCGCACCACTCGCCTGTTGATGCTTTAGCGCGCGGAAATGGCTGGCGTTCAACGCTGCTTTAGCGCGTGGAAAAGTCATCCATGCCAGCGCATTGAAGACATCATGCCAGCCGCCCGTGCGATACGCGATTTCTCCGCGCAGAAATATTCGCGCCTCATATTTTTCCGCGAGCGGCGTCGCTTTGGGCGTCTGATCCACGAAGCGCAGCGCCTGTCCGCTCGCGTTCCTTACCTGTATCGTCCGCTGAGCAAGCACGCAATTTAACTCGCTGCACGATGGCCATGCGGGCACCTTCAGCAACTGAGCTGCCGTCTGTATTGCCGCGAACGGCGGCGCATGCTCGGTAAAATCGGGGTTCCAGTGCGCGGTCATCGGCGTTTTTTAAAGGTGATCGGTCGGCA
>JANYCE010000226.1 GCA_025360445.1 Betaproteobacteria bacterium | reverse complement strand
AGGCGCTTGAACTCCTGCGCGCGGTCGAACGATGAGTCGATAAACACGAGGCCGCGCCGCTCGGGCGGCGGCAACAAGGCCTTCAAAGCCTGATAGCCATCGAGCAGCCGCACCTGCACCTGGCGATCGTTTTCGAACAGGCTGGCGAGCGTTTCAAAATCTCTTTTATTGAGTTCGGCCAGCGCGAGACGATCGTGCGCGCGCATGAGCCGACGCACGATGCGAGGGGAACCCGGATAAAACGTGAGCCTGCCGTCAGGATTTTCCGCGCGCACGGCATCTATGTACGGCGTTAATTCGGGCGGCAGATCCTGGCGCGGCCAGACAAGCGAGATGCCGCTTTTATGTTCGGCGTTTTTGCGCGCCCAGTCGTGCGTGAGATCGTAGCGTCCGAGGCCGGCATGCGTGTCGAGGCAGAAAAACGGTTTGTCTTTATTGGCCATGCCGAGCACGAGCTGCGCCAACAGCGCGTGCTTGAAGACATCGGCGAAATTGCCGGCATGAAATAGGTGGCGGTAAGCGAGCACAGGCGCGAAGCGTGAATTGGAAGTGAGGAGTGAGTGTGGGGGGCTGGGGCTGGGGCTGGGGCTGGGGCTGGGGCTGAGGATTGAGTATTCAGGCTCGGTCGATGCTAACCGGCGAATCGCTTATAAGTTCGTCGCTCCAGCGGAAGCCGGGGCCCAGGCGCTTGAATGCACTGGATTCCAGGCGTCCGCCGGAACGACAAAAATAGATCTGTTTAGTCATTTCCTAAAACCTCAAACCTTAATCCGCAATCCCCGCTTCTCAATCCTGCCTTTCAACTCACGCCAAATTTGGCGCGGTAATGTTTGCCAAGCAGCTTGCGACTTTGCTGATTGAAATCCTGATTGAGCGCGAATGGATTGCGGCTTTTCGCGGGCCCGGCCGGCTTTGCTTTGGGCGGCTTGGCTTTAGGTAGATTCGGCGGTGATTGCTTTGGCATTTGAACCTCTTCGTTAACAGCGGCATCCACCGCGTTCGACGCGCAGTATGCCTGCATCCGCGAGCCCCGTCCGAACGAATGACTTCGCGAAACTTTACGCAGCGAGACCTTCAGCCTCTAGCGCGGCCCTCACTTGCGGACGCGCAGCAACGCGCGTCATGTATGTCTCGAGCACCGGCCAGCGCTTCATATCGAATTGCATTTTGACCGCCCACCGCAAGACGGTGAACAGATAAGCATCGGCCACCGAAAAATCGCCGGTCAAATACTGGTGGTTCTCGAGCCTACTAACGACATAGTCGAAACGCCTGGCAAGCTGGTCTTTTTGCGCCTGCCTGGTGGCATCGGGCGTGTCCGGCTTGAACAAGGGCCCAAACTGCTTGTGGATTTCGGTGCTGATGAATGCGAGCCACTCGATCAAACGATAACGCTCGAGCGTGCCGGCAATCGGCGCCAGGCCCGACTCCGGCTTATGGTCGGCCAGATACTCGTGGATCGCGATGTTTTCAGTCAGCACCTGCCCGTCGTCGAGCTGCAACAGGGGCACATATCCTTTCGGATTGAGTGCGGCGAAATCGTGACCGGTGGCGGTCTTCTTGCTGGCAAGATCGACTTTCTCGAGATCGAACAAATAGCCTGCCTCGCGCAAAATGATATGACTGGCGAGTGAACACGCGCCGGGCGAATAATAAAGCTTCATCAGTAGTCCTTTCCGCAGAAATGCAAAGGTGTGAAAACGAATTTATGGGCTGCGCGATTTTTCCGCGCGAGCCTTACCTCTGATCGCGGCACCATGCGCTAAGTTCATTTCGCGCCCGGCGTGACGGCATGGCGTTATGGCGTTATGACCGCACTGAATTTGCGGCTGCTCATGCGTGCTATCCTTGGTTTCCCCTCGCGATTTCATGAGTAGCAACGGCGCAACCGTTATTTTCGAAGCCATGATCGCCTTGACGACCCGCCATTACGTCCGCCGGCCAACCGCATGAATCCGGCAAAAATTCTGCAGGATCTGATGCTGCCAATTGCAATCATCGCAATTGCATGGTGGGCCGTGCCGCACGTCGGCGAATTGCCACCCACGCTTGCGGGCATCAAGGTTTACGGTGTTTATTTTGTGATCGCGCTCGGTGCATTGCTCGGCATCGCGTTCCGGCGCGGCCGCATCGTCTTCGCGTTAATTACGCTCGCCCTTGCCTATGCGAGCTATGGCTGGGTCGCACGCGACGAGCTGACGGGCTTTCGCGCGCATACCTTGTTCGCCGCGCTCGGCGTGTTGGTGCCGCTCAACCTGGCGCTGCTGTGTGTAATGCCTGAACGCGGCATATTCAATATGCACGGGCTGCAGCGATCGGGCGTCATCGCCGTTGAGGCACTCCTTACGTTGTGGGTTATCAAGGCGCCGCTGACCTGGGTCACGGCGTGGGCGATCTCGCCCTTTTTCGACAGCACGCTGTTCGCGGCCTCACCGGTGCGCCAACTCGGGTGGATATTTATTGCGCTCGGGATCGGCGCGAGCCTGGCGGTGTGGATGATCAGACGGATAGCGATCGACATCGCGTTTGCCGGTGCCCTGTGCGCATTTGCGCTGGCGATGCACCATGTCGGCGTGGCTGATGCATTCGCCGTTTACATTGCCGCAGCCGCTTTAGTCTTTACGATCGCGCTGCTGCAGGACACATTCCGGATGGCCTTCCGCGATGAGCTTACGGGCTTGCCGAGCCGGCGCAGCCTGAACGAGCGCATGATGGGACTCGGCCGCCAATACGCAATTGCAATGTGTGATGTCGACCATTTTAAAAACTTCAACGACACACATGGTCACGATCTGGGCGATCAGGTGCTGAAAATGGTGGCGGCCAAGCTCGATGCGGTTGGCGGCGGCACCGCATTTCGCTATGGCGGAGAGGAATTCACGATATTGTTTCCAGGCAAAGATATCGCGCATGCTCTGCCGCATCTCGAAGCGCTGCGCAGTGCGATCGCAGAATACAAAATCGCCGTGCGCGCCCCCGACCGCCCGGCCAAACCAGCACCTGCAACACGCAAACAGGGGGCTTTCCGCGAGACAACTTCGGTGGCAGTCACGATTAGTATCGGCGTCGTCGACAGCAGCGCGCAACTCGCGACGACCGCCGGTGTCATCAAAGCGGCTGACGCGGCGCTCTATCGTGCGAAAAACAAAGGCCGCAATCTGGTGAGCCGGTGAATTCACTGCCCGCCTTGGTAGCTCGCGGCGCGGTCGGATTGCTGTGGCTGTTGTGCGCTGTGCCCGGGCACGCGCAAGTTACAGTTGAACTTAAAATTCTGGCGACCGATCCGGCGCCTGATGTGCTGCTCGCGCGCGCGCAGCCGTTCTTTGTGCGTTTTCAAGTCGCCGCCGCTACGCCGCTTGTCGTCGCGGCGGGCGGCTGGTTTAAAGGCAAGCCGGTGCTCGACAACGGCGGCAGCAGCGCGCCCGCGTTTTTGCCGGCGGGCGGCATCGGCGTCGTGAGTTTGTTCTACTGGGGCGAGCAGCCGACGCGCATCGACGAAGTGCGTTTGCAGCTCACCGATGCGCGCAGCGGTGCGGCGATAAATGATTATGCATTTCCGGTGGCGCTGACATGGTTAAGTGACGACCCGCCGCCGCGGCAATCGGCGGCGTGGGTTGTGACGTGGCAGCAGGCGGCGGCGCCGAAACAATTGCGCAACACACAGAGCGAAACCGCACCAGCCTCGCCGGGAGCCTGGTGGATCGTGCTCACGGTGGCGTTGCTCCTGGCCGCAGGCGGTCTCGCCTGGCGGTGGCGGCGTAAGCGCGCGGCTGTTCGCGCCGATGCGCCGCCGCGATGCTAAGCTCACAAACCGTCATTCCGCAGGGAAAAAAATTATGAAGCTCACGCCCGCCCAAATCGAGGACTACGAGCGCGAAGGGTATCTGTTTTTTCCCGGCCTTTTTTCGCCGGCTGAGACGGCCACGCTCAACGCGGAAGTGCCAAAGCTTTATGCCGAGCAGCGGGTCGAAAACGTACGCGAAAAAGACAGCACCGCCGTGCGCACCAACTTTGCCGCGCATACTTATAACGACGTCTATCGGCGGCTTGCGCACCATCCGCGCGTGATTGAACCTGCGCAGCAGGTTTTAGACGACGGCGTTTATATTCACCAATTTAAAATTAACGGCAAAGCAGCCTTCGACGGCGACGTGTGGCAATGGCACCAGGATTACGGCACCTGGTTTAACGACGACGACATGCCGCAAGCGCGCGCGATGAACGTCGCGGTATTTCTCGAAGACGTAAACGAATTCAACGGCCCGCTGATGTTTATTCCGCGCTCGCACAAGAAAGGCCGCCAGGCGGCGGCACATGACCTGTCAACGACCAGCTATCCGCTGTGGACGATCGACAATGCAACCATCACGCGGCTCGTTGCTGACGGCGGCATCGTCGCGCCCAAGGGCGCGGCCGGTTCGATGATCATGTTTCATTGCAATCTCGTGCATGCGTCGGGCAGCAATATGACGCCATGGAATCGTACGATCGTCTATCTCAGCGTGAACTCGTGCCGCAACCATATCCGGCGATTCCACCGGCCTGACTACATTGCGCACCGCGATTTCACCCCGATAACATGCCTGCCGGACGACTGTTTGCGCAGCTAGCAGCCTGTCGGGCGTGTGTCACGAACGCAAGTGAAAGCTTGTGATGCTGTACTGAAGATGGGAGCAGAC
>JANYCE010000159.1 GCA_025360445.1 Betaproteobacteria bacterium | reverse complement strand
ACTGCCGGGCGCGCAAGCTGTCTGCAGTTGCGCGGCGAATACTTGTACGTGGCCGAGGGACGCGGCGGCATGCGCGTGTATGACGTCGCGTCGATCGCCAACAAAGGCATCTCGCAGCGCATCATCACATCGCCATTCTCGGCACTCGGCCAGAACACGCACATCGCGAGCAAAAACGCGACCTGTGTGGTGCTGCCGACGACTCAGCCGATCGCCCCGGAAAAAAACCAGGGCAAGCTGATGCGCGAGGAAAATCTCGAACAGCCGTTTCACCCGATTTATAACTACGCGATGATCACGGATGCGGAAGAAGGCCTCATCCTGGTCGATGTGAATACGCTGCAGGACGGCGACCCGCGCAACAACTTCCTCAAGCGCGCGCTCACGTGGAATGGCAATGGCATATTGAACGGCGCGCGCCATATCACAATGGGCGGTTCGTACGCGTATATCACCGCCACGGCCGGCGTGGTCATCGTGAATCTCAAAGATCCGCTGAAACCGGTGATCGCTGCGGTGGTGCCGCTCAAGGGCGCGCGCTCGACCGGGTTGCAGCTGCGTTATCTCGCCGTTACCGACGACACGGGCCTGCGCATGATCAACGTGACGATTCCCGAGCGCGCCAAGCTCGTCGAATCGGCATTCGTGCCGCTGGCAGACGCCGACCGCATCCAGATTGCGCGCACCTACGCGTATATTGCCGCCGGAAAAGAGGGCCTTGTGATCGTCGACATCGAGAAGCCGGAAAAGCCGCAGATCTATATGAAGTTCACCGCCAATGGCACGCTCAACGACGTGCGCGATGTGACCGTCGCTTCCACCAACGCGTCAGCCTTCGCTTACGTCGCCGACGGACGCAATGGACTCAAGGTAGTTCAGCTCACCGCGCCGGACACCCAGCCCAAGTTTTACGGTTTCAGTCCCGAACCTAAGCCGCAGGTGGTCGCATGGCGCAAAACGCGCAGCCCCGCTTTGTCACTGTCACGGGCGCTCGAGCGCGACCGCGCGGTCGATGAAACCGGCGGTCAGATGGCAGTCTTCGGGCGCATAGGCTCGCGGCCGCTCAACCTCGAGGAACAACACAAAATGTACCTCAAACGCGACGGCACACCGTGGACGGTTAATGACAATCCAGGCCCCGCGCCGAAGAAGCCATGATCAAGCTTAACAAACTTTTGATGTTAGTCGCCGTGACGAGCCTTGTCGCCGCGACCGCCGCGCGAGGCGCCGCTCCGCTGCCCCAATACGCGCACGACAAGTCACTCGGTGTGGGCAGCTGCGCGAACAGCCTGTGTCACGGCGCGGTTGAAACGTGGAAAGACTCCAACGTCTTGCAAAACGAATACGTAACGTGGTCGCGCTCGGACAAGCATGCGCGATCCTACAGCGTGCTGCTTAACGAGCGCTCTAAAGAGATCGTCAAAAAGCTGGGCCTGCCCGAGCCGGCGCATAAAAGCGACCTGTGTCTCGATTGTCATACGCACAATCCGAAACCCGCGCAACGCGGCGAAGGTTTCCAGATTACCGATGGCGTGGTCTGCGACGCCTGCCACGGGCCCGCCGACCGCTGGATCAAGAGCCACGTCGAACCCGATGCGACCCACGCTAACAATGTCGCGCGCGGCATGTACCCGACCAATGATGACGTCGCGCGCGCGCGGCTGTGCCTTTCCTGCCACGTCGGCAATCAGGAAAAATTTGTCACGCATAAAATCATGGCGGCCGGGCACCCGCGCATGAGCTTTGAACTCGATACGTTCACGCACATTGGTCCGGCACATTTTAAGATCGATGCCGATTGGATCAAGCGCAAAGGAAGCTGGGATGGCGTGCGGGCGTGGGCAATCGGCCAGGCTGTCACTGCGCAAGAACTGCTCGCGCTGCTGCAAAGTCCGCGCGGCCGCGATGGACTGTTTCCCGAACTCGTGCTGTTCGATTGCCACTCCTGCCATCATCCAATGGCTGACAAGCGCAATACGGCCGCGCGAGTTGGCGCCGGACCCGGCTTCGTGCGGTTGAACGACGCGAGCCTTTTGATGCTGCGCCAAATCTCGCGCCAGGTTTCGCCCGATGAGGCGGCCAACTTTGCACAGCAGGTTACGCGTCTCCACAAGTCGATTGCCACCGGCACCGACTCGCTGGCACAGGCGCGCACGGTCGAACATTTGATCACAGCGATGATTCCCAAGATCAGTGCTCACCGGTTTAAAGGCGAAGACGTCAAGGCGATGCTGCTCGGTCTGGTTGATGACGGCCTTGCCGGTCAATATGCGGATTACCAGGGCGCGGAACAGGCGGTCATGGCAGTGCAAAGCGTCGCAGAATTCATGGGCCGGCACAAATTGTTGCGGACCCAGTCGGTCAGACCGGCAATGAAGCGGTTGCTTGCAGTGGTAGCACGGGACGAAAAATACCAGCCCGCTGCATTCGAACAGGCATTGCGCGATTTAAAGGCAGGCATTCAATCGGGAGCAATCAAGTGAGCGGCAGCGTAAAGATAGCGATCATCGGCTCCGGTCCCAGCGGCCTGTCATGTGCCGCGCACGCGGCCGAACTAAACGTCTCTCACGTGCTGCTCGAGGCCGAAGAACATCCCTCGCATACGATATTTCGTTATCAGAAGGGCAAACACGTAATGGCGGAGCCCGGCATATTGCCGCTGCGCAGTCCGATTACCTTCGCCGCCGGCAAGCGCGAGGCCATCCTCGCGAAATGGAACGAGGAACTGGCAAAGTACAAAGTAAACATACGCCACCTTTCGCCGGTCACTTCGATTTCGGGCAGCAAGGGCGCATTTGAAATTAAAACCGCGACCGGAGAAACCCAACTTGCCGAGCACGTCGTGCTTTGCATCGGCTTGCAGGGCAATATCCGCAAGCTCGGCGTGCCCGGCGAAGACCTCGAGCGCGTTCAATACCAACTCGACGACCCGGCCGAATACAACGGTGAAACCATCATCGTGGTCGGCGCGGGCGACGCCGGCATCGAAAATGCCCTGGCCCTCGCCGAAAACAACCGCGTGATACTGGTCAACCGCGTGGACGAGTTTCCGCGCGTCAAACAGGGCAACATCGACCTTGTGACCGCCGCGATCCGCGACGGCAAAATGGAATGCCGCTCAAGCACCAGCGCACTTAAAGTCGAAGCCTTCGATCAGGACGGGCGGCCGTTGCGCTTCGTCGCGCAAACGCCGCAAGGCGTGGAAAATATTCCGTGTCATCGCGTGATCGCACGTCTCGGCGCAATTCCCGCGCGCAAACTGGTTGAAAGCTTCGGTGTGCAGTTTCCGAACCAGACCATGGAAGCAGTCCCGCAGGTATCCGCGACTTATGAGTCGAACGTGCCGGGTCTCTACATTATCGGCGCGCTCGGCGGGTATCCTCTAATCAAGCAGGCAATGAACCAGGGCTTCGAGGTGGTCGAATATATCCTCGGCAATCCGGTTGAGCCGGCTGACGAAGATCTGTTGAAAGCGAAGTTCAGGGATTTCAAACGCGCACAGAATGTGTCCGATGCGCTCGCCCTGATACAGACCAATGTGCCGCTGTTCAAGGATCTCACCACGCTGCAGCTGCGCGAATTTATGCTCGACAGTGAAGTGCAGGCGCCCCAGAGCGGTGAGGTCATCTTCAAAAAAGACGATTACACAAACTCGTTTTATTCGATCGTCGATGGCGAGATCACGATCGACGTGCCCGCCGATGGCGGCAAATTGAAGCACGTTTCGCTGCGCAAAGGTCAGTTCTTCGGCGAGCTGGGCCTGCTGTCCGGCCGGCGCCGTTCGGGCACCGTGCGCGCCGGCGCAAACTGCGTGTTGATCGAAACGCCGCGGCGCTCGATGCTGAAACTGATAGCGAGCATCGAATCGGTGCGCCGCCAGATCGATGAAACGTCGCTGCGGCGCGCCGTGCGCTCGCAGATCGCGCCGTTCGTGTCCGAAAACGATCTGGACGAAATGATCACAGGCGCGACGATCAAAAGTTTCCCGGCAGGGCAGACGATTTTCAAAGAAGGCGACGCCGCCGACGGCCTGCACCTCATTCGCCGCGGTTCGGTCACGATCTCGCGCATCATCGGCGGCAAGGAAGTCGTGCTGTCCTATGTCGCAGCGGGCAATTATGTCGGTGAAATGGCGTTGCTGTCGTCGGATGCCAAGCGCTCGGCGACCGTGCGCGCCGCGGTCAATTGCGAAACGATTCTGTTGTCGGCCCAGATGTTCAGCGAGGTGCTCAGCCGCAACGCGACTTTGCGCGGCGGCATCGAAGCGCGCGTTCTCGAGCGGCTGGCTAAAAACGTGCAGCGCGAAACCGAGCCCGACCCCGGCAACCTGATCAGCTTTTTGATCGGTCAGGGGCTCGGCGAAGGCACGGACGTCCTGCTGATCGATGAGAGCCTGTGCGTAAGGTGCGACAACTGCGAGAAAGCGTGCGCCGACGTGCACGACGGGACGTCGCGTCTGGATCGCGAGGCCGGTCCGACCTTCGCGAACATACACGTCCCGACTTCATGCCGGCATTGCGAGAATCCGCACTGCATGAAAGACTGTCCGCCCGATGCGATTCACCGCAATCCAAACGGCGAGGTTTTTATCGACTCCACGTGTATCGGTTGCGGCAACTGTGAGCGCAACTGCCCTTATGGCGTAATTCAACTGTCGCAGGTGGATCCGAAGCGGCAGCCGCCCAGCCTGTGGGCGTGGCTGCTGACCGGGCTTACGACCGAGCCGGGACGCGAAGCGCATTATCATAACGACGAGCTTGGCAAGAAGGCGGTCAAGTGCGACATGTGCAAGGATTTGTCAGGCGGCCCCGCTTGCGTTCGCGCGTGCCCGACCGGCGCGGCCATTCGCGTGAGCCCTGAGAAATTTATCGCTTACGCGAGCAAGTAAAACTCTACCGCTTGCAGCGTGGTAAACCGGCGCGCTCTACCGGACTGGCAACCGCCGCTTTTGAGGTCGCGACATTTGCTTGCTGAGTCGCTACAGTTCTTTTCAGGGTTACGAAGAATTTCCCTGGAGTCTCGACCAATTAATTGGTAGTTGCGACGATCCCTTCCAGCGACGCGACGGGACCCTTATATTTACGGCCACGATCGACCGCCCGCCGGTCGCGCACGAGCTGCATGACCGGTACCCCGTAACCGCAACTCATCATCGTATTATCGATTTCAATCTCGATGACCTGGCGCGTTGCGCCCTTAAGTTCGCGCGCCGGATGTTGGAGCAATAAGTCGGCGCGCAGGGATTCAGCCAGGGGCGTCACCGTCGCCCTGCCGAACAGGCGCACGGTCGCTGCATCGTCGCCTTCAAACGAACTGATCATGACGGTAATCGGACCGCCGGCGGTGCAATGGCGCGCCGTCTCATTGCCCGAGCCCCGGTAGTCTAGATACGCGACGCGATTGGGGCCGAGTATATGCAAAGGAACGCCCCCCTTTGCCGATACATTGACGGGGCCGACATCATGCGGCCCGCGCGCAAGCGCAGGATCCGCGGATGCGACGAAGAACAGCTGCGCGCTGCGAATCAACGCCGCCTGCTCGTCAGTGATCGAAGGATGATAAGTGGCCAAGGCGGGTGCGATTCGCGGTGACTAAGTGAATGTGCCGGCGGCTAAGCGCCGGTTTGCTCTGCCAGGTCGAGAAAATCACGCGCATTAATATCGAACGCCGGCTCGGGACTCAAATCGGGATGCTTGCCTTTGCCGTATTCGAGCGGACGCAGCACGAGCGCGGTTTTGAGGCCGTGCCGGGCCGCATGGCGCAAATCATCTTTATGCGCCGCGACCATCATCAGTTCGCCCGGCTTGATGCCTAAAATTTCGGCGGCTCCAAGATACGCCTCGGGGTCTGGCTTGTAATGATGAAAAATTTCCGCCGATAAAATCAAATCCCACGGCAGCCCTGCGTGTTTCGCCATGTTGTTAAGAAGCGCGACGTTCCCGTTCGAGAGCGTGGCAATGGTAAAACTTTTCTTGAGGCGCTTTAATCCGCGCACGGTATCTGGCCATGGCTTCAAGCGGTGCCATGCGCGGTTCAGGTCTGCCTTGTCCTCTTCACTCAACGTTGTAATTTTGAACTTCACGAGTACGTCGTCGAGAATCATTCGATGCAAGTCGTCGATTTTCGTCCATGGCAGTTCGCCGCTCGCGACGCGGTTCATTGCGGGACGGTAGCCGGCGCGCCAGGCATCGGCGAACTTCGTCGCGTTGACGCGCCACCCTCTGGCTTGCGCCAGTGTTCTTATTTCGCGCGCAATGCTGCCGCGCCAATCCACCACCGTGCCGAACACATCGAACACCAGTGCTTTAACGCCGGCGGCGGCTGGGCTCACTTCGCCGCCACGCACATAATTTCGACCACAGTGTCGGCCGATCCGAGGCGCGCCTCGACCGTTGCGCGCGCGGGTGAATGTTTCGGATCCATCCACTCCATCCAGGCCTCATCCATTTTCGGCTTCAAACGCATATCAGCAACGTAAATTACCGCCGACAGAATTTTGGATTTATCGCTGCCGCCGCGCGCGAGCAGCTTGTCAATCTGGCGCAGGATGCTTGCGGTCTGACCTTTCATGTCAGCTTTCATGTCTTCTGCGACCTGACCGGCGAGATGCAGCGTGCCGCCGCATTCCACCATGTCGGAGAGACGTTTATCAGGATCTACACGTACGATTTCATTGCTCATCTATTGTCCCTCGTAGAGTTCAAACCGCTTACTGTGCCGCGGTAACCATGATTTCGACCAGTGTGTCGGGCGTGCCGAGCCGCGTTTCGACCGTTGCGCGCGCCGGCGGATTTTTCGCATCGATCCACGCCATCCATGCTTCGTCCATGCCCGGTTTCACGCGCATGTCGGCGACGTATACGACCGCTGACAGGAGACGCGATTTGCTGCTGCCGGAAAGCTTGAGCAGAGCATCGATTTTGCCGAGGATCTCTTCAGTCTGCCCTTTGCTCGACGCGGCGCGGTTGTCGGCTGTGGTGCCGGCGAGGTAAACAACCCCGTTATGAACGACTGCGCGTGACAAACGGGCGTCGGAATGATGGCGTGTGATCGTGCTCATGGTGGAACTCCTTGATTGGTTATTGGTGCCGCGGCTGATGCTGGTGCGTTTAATGTTTTAAAAGGGGAAAAACAAATCGTGCCATTTTTCTTGTTTGGTGATTGTGCAATGGCGGGACATTTGCCGCAAGCGCCGCTGCGGTGGCGGTTACAATGAGCGTTGTACCGCGCTGCACTCATCAGGGTGCAGCGGTCAGGCTACCGTCGGCAGACTATCAAGTCGTTGCGAGGTGAGGAGATGACCCGATACCGCATGGGCGCCGGATTGTTGGCGGGCGTGATCAAAGCAGCGGGCATCAAGGCAGAATAGCGGGGAGCGCATTGACAGTGGAAGAACAAAGACTGCCCTTGCAGGGCATACGCGTCGTTGAATTCGTGCATGTGATCATGGGGCCGAGCTGCGGACTCGTGCTCGCCGATCTTGGCGCGGAAGTCATAAAAGTTGAGCCGCTTGATGGCGATCACACGCGCCATCTGACCGCATCGGGCGCCGGATTCTTTCCGACGTACAACCGCAACAAGAAAAGTCTCGCTTTAGATTTGAAATCGGCAGAGGGACAGGAAATCGTTTTAAAGCTGATCAAAAGCGCTGATGTGCTGACTGAAAACTTTCGCCCCGGCTCCATGGATAAGCTCGGTTTCAGTTTCGCCGCGATAAGCAAACTGCAGCCGGAGCTTATTTACTGCTCGCTCAAAGGTTTTCTGGCGGGGCCGTATGAAAACCGCGCGGGTCTGGATGAAACTGCGCAAATGATGGGTGGCTTGGCATATATGACCGGCCCGGTCGGCAGGCCGCTGCGCGCGGGTGCGTCGGTGAACGACGTGATGGGCGGCATGTTCGCGGCAATCGCTATTCTCGCTGCCGTCATTGAGCGTACCTCGACGGGCCGCGGCCAGTATGTAAAAAGCGCGCTGTTCGAAAACTGCGCGTTTCTGATGGGGCAGCACATGACCGAGGGCTTCATGACCGGCAAGCCGGTGCCGCCGATGCCCGAGCGCATTCGCGCCTGGGCTGTCTACGACACGTTCAGAACGAGCGATGGCGAGATGGTCTTTGTCGGCGTGGTTACAGACACACAATGGAAAATATTCTGCGACGCCTTCAGTCTTGGCGATCTGTTGACCGACCCCGCGCTTAAAACCAATCCGCAGCGCGTAGAAGCGAGGCCGCGCGTGATCCCGATCGTCACCGCGCTGTTCGCTAAAATGACAAAGCCCGAACTGCTCGCCAAATGCGAAACACTCGGCCTGCCGTTCGCTCCGATTACCAGGCCCGAAGACTTGTTCGATGATCCACACCTCAGGGCGTCCGGCGGGCTCGCCGACATCACGCTGATGAATGGCGTGAAGACGCGGGTGCCAATTATGCCGATCGAAATGGATGGCCGCCGTTTTGCCACTCGCCTCGATCTGCCGAAAGTCGGTGAGCATACGCGCGAAATACTCGCAGATTTAGGCTATGCGCCGGATGAAGTCGAGCGGCTAATCACGCGCGGAGTTGCTGCCGAGACGTGAGCCGGTGCAAGTAAACCGTAGAGCGGAATTTAGAATAAGTTACGAAAAACAGGAGTGAAAAATTCGTGCGAAAAATTCTTTATGTGATTCTGATGCTGTCGTTCATCGGCCAGGCCTCGCGGTGCCGGCCGACAGCGCGTTCCTCAG
>JANYCE010000153.1 GCA_025360445.1 Betaproteobacteria bacterium | reverse complement strand
GACATGCTCGATGGCGGTTCGTCACAGGACCGGCTCTATGGTGGCGACGGCAACGACCAATTGACAGGCGGTGCGGGCGAGGATGTGCTTGCTGGTGGGGCGGGGAACGACACCCTCGCCGGTGGTTTTGACGAGAATGATATCTACATATTCAATTTGGGCGATGGGTACGACACCATCAATGACAACACGCCGGTGTTCGCGCAGAACGAAATTCACTTTGGCGCCGGTATTACGCCCGATATGCTTTCTTTGTCGTTTGGAGGCGCAGTACTCCAGGTCGGAAGTGTCGGCAACGGCTTGATCGGTGTCATTGGAAATAATCCGCAGGTCCCTCCGTCGGTCGGCTTATTCAAGTTTGCAGATGGCACAACGCTCACCTATGCCCAGCTCTATGCGCAGTTGACGGGTTCGTCCGGTGGAGGAGGAGGTGGGGGTGGCGGCAATCCAAGTCCGTTTGACTATAGCTACGGGTCTGGCGACGGGAACCAAACGATTCATATCGTTAATCCCGGGCGTGCGCAAGGCGTAACCCAGACGCTGGGCGTTGCGGCGCAGACCGCAGACCTGCGTGTGTTCGAAGACGGGCAGAACGTTTTTCTGAACATCAGCGGCACGCAATCGTTGTTCACGATACAGGGCTGGAACGAAGGGCCGATATCGCGTTTGACCGGCGTACAGTTTCTGGACGGTACCGTGTGGACAGGCGATGAGTTGATTGCTCACGCAGTCCACGGTACTCCCGGATTTATCATTGAAGGTACCAATGGTCCGGATGTGCTTGTCGGTTCGGATGGAGCCGACGTGTTGCACGGCGGTGCCGGCGACGACGTTTTGCGCGGCGGTCTCGGCGACGACGTATATCGCTTTGGACGTGGTGACGGCAACGATAGCATTGTCGATGCGGACAGCACGCCGAACGCCGACCGAGTTTCATTCGGCCCGGGTGTTTCTCCGACCGACCTTACAGTCACACGCGACAACCGCAGCCTTTTTCTGACGATCTCGGACACCGGCGAAACGGTGACGCTCACCGACTGGGTCGTTGATATCGACCATCGAGTCGAAACCGTGCGCTTTGGTGATGGGACTTCGTGGAATGCTGCTGATCTTGCCGCGCGTGCGACTTACGTCCCGCCGGCGTCAAACCAGATTTTCGGGACGGACGATGCAGAAACGTTGAATGGAACGTCAGATGCGGATCAGATATTTGGGCGGGGCGGCGACGATACGCTCAATGGCGGCGATGGCTCTGATCGACTCGACGGCGGCGCTGGAAATGATTTGCTGAATGGCAGCGCCGGAAATGATGTCTATGTGTTTAACCGCGGTGACGGTTTCGACACGGTAATCGAAAGCGACAGCACGCCGGGCAATGTCGATGCAATCCAATTTGGTGCGGGCGTTACGCCGGGCGATATTCTTCCTGTCTACGCTAACGGCGCGCTCGCTCTCATCATCGCGGATACCGGCGAACGGATCACGATCTCCAATTGGGACTCCCCAGAACAACCGGTCGAAGAAGTGCGATTTTCTGATGGGACTATCTGGAACGCGTCGTACTTTCAGTCACTCTTCGGAATTGCAGACGGTAACGACAACATCCTGAGGGGCACGAGTGGCAATGACACCATAGATGGTCTGGGCGGGAACGACGTGGTGGTCGGCAACGCCGGCGACGACACGCTTGCGGGGGGCGATGGGGCCGACCAGATTTACGGCGGCGACGGCAACGACATTTTGAGTGGCGATGCCGGTGATGATTTCCTGAGCGGCGGAGCAGGCGACGACACTTTGCACGGCGGCATCGGAAATGATTTTCTTGGCCGCGATGGCCGGGGATCGGATACCTATCTGTTCAATTCCGGCGATGGCCAGGATTTTATCGAGGATTACGAAGGCGACAACACGCTGATATTGGGGCCGGGCATCGCGTCCGGCGACATAACCGTTACCCGCGACTATAACGACGTGACTTTGTCGATCGCCAATTCGCAAGACCAGGTCACGATACTCGGAATGGTCCTCAACCCGAGGCAGACTATCGGGCACATTCAGTTCGACAACGGTACTACGTGGACCGAATCGGACCTGCTGCAGCGAGCGACGCTCATTGAGCCGCAAGGTTTCAGCTACGTTGGCACCGATGGCGACGACTCCCTGCTCGGTTCGGATGGTGCGGACCAAATAGAAGGTTTGGCGGGCAACGATGTCATGTCCGGCAATCACGGCGCCGATGTTCTGATCGGCGGCGATGGCAACGACGAACTGCATGGTGGAGCGGAGAACGATCTTCTCGTTGGCGGGCTCGGTGACAATGTCTTATATGGCGAGAGCGGCAATGATACCTACCAGTTCGACGGGCTCGGCAATGATGTGATATTCGAGAACGACGACACGCCGGGTAATATCGATACGATTCTGGTCGATGCGGACCCCGGCGTACTCGGTTTCAGCAGGAGCGGCGATGATCTGGTTCTTACCAGTACCGATCAAAGCGGCAGCATGACCGTGAACAACTGGTTTGCGAGCGATGATGCAAAGATTGAAACGATCGCTTTCACGAACGGATCAACGCTCGGCGTTAATGACATTCTGAGTCGACTGAATTCCGTCTCGGAGGGCGCTGATACTGTCGTCGGCACTGCCGATGATGACGTTATCGACGGACTCGGCGGCAATGACAATATATCTGGGCTGGCGGGGAATGACACGCTGGCAGGCGGCGATGGAAACGACGTTCTGGCGGGGGGTGACGGCAACGATTCGCTAAGCGGCGGTGCGGGCAACGATGTGCTCCATGGCGGCGAGGGCAATGATTTCCTAAGTGGTGGAGCTGGCAGCGATGCTCTCACGGGAGATGCGGGCGATGACGTGTTGGTAGCTGG
>JANYCE010000131.1 GCA_025360445.1 Betaproteobacteria bacterium | reverse complement strand
TGCTCACCATAGACTGCACCGGAACTGACTAACAGAAATCTGCGGTAGCCAGTCGTCGCTACCTGTGCCAAGAAATTCTGTGTGCCCACAGTGATGTCCGCCAATAGTTCCAAAGGCTTGGCGGCGGCCTTGGGCGAAGTGTCGGTCGCTGCGTGGATGACCGCATCAAAATGCGTTACGCCAAGACGGAAATCAACTATCGTTTGATTTCCGGCATCCTCGATCGCAACATAAAGCAAAAGCCGCCCTATGTGATCGGCGCCGAATTTTTATCGTTGTTGATCGCTGGTTTGGCAGTGGCCTTGTTGTTGCCGCTACTCAATCCGCTTAAGTCCCTGCTAATCACCGTCGCCGTGCTGCTCGGCGTCCTGACCATCAATCTGATTGTGTTTCATGTCGGCAACCTGGTGTTGCCGCTTGCTTCAGGATTGATGCTGATATCGCTCCTGTTCGCGCTGAATATGACTTACGGTTATTTCGTCGAAACCCGCGGCAAGCGTCAGATCACGGGACTGTTCGGCCAATATGTGCCGCCCGAACTCGTCGATGAAATGTCGCGCAACCCCGAGAGTTTCTCAATGGAGGGCGAATCGCGCGAGATGACGGTACTCTTTACCGACGTGCGCGGTTTTACGACAATCTCCGAAGGATTGGATCCGAAACAACTGTCGCAGTTAATGAATGAGTTTCTTACGCCGCTGACGGAGGTCATTTACAAGCATCGCGGCACGGTCGATAAATTCATGGGCGATTGCATTATGGCCTTCTGGGGGGCGCCGCTGGCTGATCCAGCGCACGCACGCAATGCCCTGCTCGCAGGACTTGAGATGCAAGAAATTCTTAAAAAATTGAAACCGCAGTTTCAGGCGCGAGGTTGGCCCGAAATTCGCATTGGCGTTGGCCTCAACACCGGCCGCATGAGCGTTGGCAACATGGGGTCCAAGCTGCGCACCGCCTATACCGTAATGGGAGATGCCGTGAATCTGGCGTCGCGGCTGGAGGGCATCACTAAGGAGTACGGCGCTGATATCATAGTCGGCGAAGGCACCAAAGACGCCGTGCCTGAAGTCGTATTTCGAGAACTCGATCGCGTCCGGGTGAAGGGCAAGGATGAGGCGGTCGCCATCTTCGAACCGTTTGGCATGCAAGGCAAAGTAAACAAAGCGCGTCTCGAGGAGCTGAAGTTGTATACGCAATTCTCGCGGCTCTATCGTGCGCAGGACTGGGACCAGGCGGAACTGCAGCTGTTTAATCTGCAAAAACAAGTGCCGGACAGTCTGCTATACAGTCAGACCTTCGTAGAAAGAATTGCCTACTTGCGCGCGAATGAGCCCGGCAAAGGCTGGGATGGTGCGTTTACGTTTAAAACAAAATAAAAGATGCGACCTATTAAACTCCGGATACTCGGCTGCAGCGGCGGCATCGGCGGTGACTTGCGCACCACGTCAATGCTGCTCGATGACGACATCCTGATCGACGCCGGGACCGGCGTCGGCGATTTGAGTATCGAAGAGCTTGCGCGCATCGATCATATTTTTCTGACCCACTCGCATCTCGACCATGTAACGTCGATTCCATTTCTGGTCGATTCCGTAGGCTGGATGCGCGACGCGCCGCTCATCGTGCACGGGATAGCGCCGACGCTGGAAATTTTGCGCCAGCATTTGTTTAACTGGAAATTATGGCCGGACTTTACGCAGATCCCCGATGCGCAAAAGCCGTTTCTGCGCTATGAAGCCGTAGAGCTCGGCAAAACGGTCGACATTGGCGGCCGGAAGCTTACTCCCTTGCCCGCCAATCACGTCGTCCCGGCGATCGGTTATCAGCTGGATTCCGGGCGCGCAAGCCTCGTCTTCACCGGTGACACAACCACCAACGATCCTTTGTGGAAAGTAGTCAACAAGATCGAAAATTTGCGCTATCTGATCATCGAGACCGCATTCTGCAATCGCGAACGCGAGCTCGCAATCGCTTCGAAACACCTTTGCCCGAGCATGCTGGCCGAGGAGCTTGCGAAGTTTAAGCGAAAGGCGGAGATATATATCACGCACCTGAAGCCGGGCGAAGTCGAATTAACGATGCAGGAAATTAAGGAATGCACTGGCGATTACGAGCCACGAATGCTTGAGAACAATCAGGTTTTCGAATTATGAGCGAGGGACGCTCAGGGGTTTGCCGCCCTGCCCTGGTTCGATACGTGCGCTAGATGAGGGTTGAACCATCATGAGTACTGTACTCGAACCTAAACCGGCCGCGCAGGACAATCTTGCCGAGAAGCTTAACTTCTCTAAGGCCCTGCATTCAGTTACCAATCGCATCCACGCGACCAGCAATCTGGATGAAATCATGCTGGAGCTGAGCCTGGAAATCTGCGGATTGTTTAACGCGGACCGGTTGACAATTTATCTCGTCAGCGAAGACAAGACCTCGATCGTATCCAAGATCAAAACGGGCCTCAACTCGTTCAAGGATTTGAAGCTTCCGATTGCCGAGCAAAGCATTGCCGGGTTTGTCGCCGTGCACAAGAAAATTATCAATATCCGGGACGTGTACGACGACAAGGAATTGAAAGCCTACAGTCCGCAGCTCAATTTCCTGCAGCAAGTCGATGTCAAAACCGGTTATCGGACCAAGCAAATGCTCGTCGCTCCGGTGATCGACGCGCAAAGCAATGAGTTGATCGGCGTGCTTCAGCTGATCAATTCCAAGAGCGGGCAGCCTTTTCCGCCTGTCATCGAGGAGGGAGCCACCCACGTCGCTGAAACCCTTGCCATTGCGACACGCCAGCGCCAAAAACCGGTGGCGGGCGTCAAAGGGAAATA
>JANYCE010000095.1 GCA_025360445.1 Betaproteobacteria bacterium | reverse complement strand
TGTCCGTACACCGACGGACAGTCATCGAACCGAAACCGCAGCGCCTCCGGTCCGCCGTCTTCGCCGGATAACAACACCTGGCAGGCAAACGTGATTCCGTCAGAGCTGCCTCTTTGCCACGGCGCATTGGCGGAATCTACGATATAGCAGTGTTGCATCCGGTCAAATGTAACTAGAAGTCATCTCAATAACCTCCCTTACCCTAACCCTCTCCCGGAGGGAGAGGGAATTTTCTCCCTTCGCCCTCCGGGAGAAGGGCCGGGGATGAGGGAAAATGCCGGCTGTTCAATTTTTGAGACTGCTTTTAGGCTTTAGTGCTCAGTTTCGAAAAAATCCGTTCGCAGCGGCGCCGGTCCGTGGCATCGGTCACGCCGGGTTCGGCGCACCACGCGAGCAGGCGCTCAGTCGAGGTGTTGGCGCCGGCCGTCGCTTCGTTCTTGAAGCGGTCGCGAAGTTGCTTGACCTGCAATGCCAGCCGCGGCTGCTGAAATTCGACCGGGCTGTCGAGGCCCAGCGACAATTCGAGTTCGAGCAGACGCTCGCGGCGCGCGTCGATGCCGTGTTCGACCCGTGCGACGTAGTCGCCGGCCACAGCGGGCTCGGCGAGCGCGTGCAGGGCGGCATCGCGGCGCGCCGCCAGTTTTTTCTCCCACGCGTCCGGCAGTGATGGCAAGGCTGCCCACTTTCCCTGTAACGCCGACATGGCATCCGCCGCAACATTGCCCGCCCGTACCCCGCCGTCGAGTTCCTCGCACAAGTTTTCCTTCGCGGCGAGCGTCGTCCACACGGCAGCTTTCTGCGCGCGGGCGCGCATCTCGAGCATCGCATCGACCGCGACCTGTGCTTTTTTGAAACGCGTTTCGACGCCGCGCAGCGATGGGTCCGGTGCGCCGCGCTGTTTGCGCCATTGATCGGCCAGTTCGCGCGCGGCGTGGCGGATTTCCTGATCGCTTTGAGCGGGTGCCGATGCGAGATTCTCTAGCTGCGCGCAAATGTCGTCGAGCGCGCGGCGGCCTTGTTGCTTTACGCCATCCTGCTCTTTGCGTTTGGCGTGTCTTGCTTCGAATACCGCATCGCACGCGGCGCGAAACTGTTCCCACAGCGGTCGCTCGTCTCGCTGCAGCAGCGACAACTGTTTGGCCTGCTCCCGCCACTTTGCCTGCAGCGCTTTGATTTGCGTGAGCGTGTCGCGCTCCATTGCGTTCCCGGCGAGCGTCTTGGCTTCGTCGATCATCGCGACGCGTGCAGCCTTTGCTTCGGCACGCGCCGCCGCGAGCGCATCGCGCAACGGTGCGAGCGCTGCCTTCAATTCAGAATCCAGCTTTTTCCATGCGCGCGGTTCGACGCTGCCAAGATTGCCCTCGCGCCATTTCTGCTCGGTGTCGCGCAGCGAGCGCTCGATAGCACGCCAGTCGCGCGGCTCGGTAAGCAGCGTGGGTGCGTGCGCCGCAGCGGCGGCGATAAACTCTTGGCGCTGCTGGCGGCCCTGTTTTCTTTGCGCCGCCTGCTCGGCAAAAAACCGCGCGGCGGGTGCGTAGGCTTTTTCGCAGGCGCCGTTAAAACGCTCCCATAACGCTTTCGGCACGCCTGAATGTTGCTGGTCGAGCGCCTTCCACTCGTTGCGCAGCTTCTGCACATCGGCGGCGACTTGCGGCGCATCGAGGGACTGCGCAATCAACGCTTCGGCGCGCTCGCATAACTGCACGCGCGCATTTTGCTGGCCGAAAGATTCCCAGCGCTCGAGTTCCACAAGTTGCTGGACCAGACGGCCGAGCCGCTGAGTCGTCGGCTTGGGCAGAAGACCAGCGGCGAGCTTGAGCCTTTTGATGTGATCGGCCGCAGCGCGCGCCGCTTGCAATTGTCCGGCGGCCAGTGCCTGCTCGCCGGTATGTAAAAGCGCATGAACCTGCTGCCGCACCGCGTGCGTTTGCTGACGCGTGCTTTCGATAAATGCAAGGCGGCGCTGCTCAACGATGATTAACGCCGTTTCGAATCGCTGCGTGAGCTCGGGCGTGCGCAATTTGCGGTCGAGCGCCTGCCAGCGCACCGGCAGTTGCGCGTCATCCACCGTGGTGGCAGCGGCGAGACGCTCGGCTTCCAATACCAGCGCCTCGACGCTCGCGGAAGTTTCAAGGTCGCGCTCGAACTGCGCAAGACGCGGTTCAATCTGCTCGAGCTGTGCAAGTACCTGATGATTGTCTCGCGCGGTTGCGTCAGTTTTAAGCGCTGCGAGGTCGGCGCGCAATGTGTTGACCGTATCTGCGTCTGCCGGAGCAGCGAGAGTGGAAATGAAGTCCTGCACGCGCCGTTCGAATTGCGTACGCGCGCGCTGCTCGTCCTGCTCGCGCGTGAGGCGGGCCTGCACGGCGTTGCGGGCGTCGGTGTATTTGGCGGCGCGTACCGGATCGCTGCTCATGTCGAGCGCATGCCACCGGCGATCGAGTTCTACCGTCGCGCTCAAGATAGAACCGCTGCGCGTTGATAAAGCGGCGAGTCGATCGAGGATCTCGTCAACTTCGGCAATGCGCGCTGCATGACCGGCCATTTCGTCGAGGCGCTGCTGCGTCATACGGGCGACGCCGCGGTCTTTGCTCTTCGCTGCTTCGGCGATTTTTTGCAGGCCGGTCGTGGTTGTCACGCGGGCGGCCGCGGCCTTGCGCGTCTCCGCGTGACTGGCGTCGAGCGCGAGCTCAATCAACAATGCTTCATCCCCCACGTTTGCGAGCGCCTGGCTGCGACTCTCTGCGTCAGTCATCGCATCGAGTGCATCGGCCAGTGCGCCAACCAGGGCGGCCCGTACTGCGGCGTCGGTTTCCGTCCGCCATGCGGCTTCGAGCTTTACGGGATCGGCGCAGCGCCGCGCGGCCGCGATGCGAACCTCGGGTGCAGGATCGGTGGTCAGAAGCCGCGCGACGTCGTCGGAATCCGGCGGCAATAATGCGACGCCCGCCACTCGTTGTATCGGGTCAGCATGCAAATGTTGAGGCTGGCGTGAAAATAAATTATTGATCATGGTGCGGTTGCAATCCCAAGTTTGGTGCTTTGCTGCTTTAGTGATTAATCTCGAGCAGTATCTTGCCGATGTGGGCGCTTGTTTCCATGCGCGCGTGGGCGCCCGCGGCGTCAGCGAGCGGCATGATCGAATCGATGAGCGGGGTGACTTTGGTGCCAAGATGTGGCCATACACGCGCCATCACCTGGCGGACGATTTCGATTTTGAGCGTCAACGGCGACACGCGCAATTGCGAGCCCGTCACGATTGCGCGTTTCGCCATGATGGCGGTCACGGGTACGCTGAACTCCGTGCCGTCGCCGCCTGATAAGTGAACGAGGCGGCCGTCGATCGCGAGCGAGTCGATATTGCGCTTTGCATATTTGCCGCCGACCATATCAAGGATGACGTCGGCGCCGTGCTGTTCGGTAGCTGCCTGCGTGGCCGCAACGAAGTCTTCATCGCGATAATTGATTGCTTTGGCGGCACCAAGCTTGACGCAGATATCGCACTTCGCGGCGTTGCCGGCAGTGGCAACCACGCGGGCGTCGGCGAGGCGTGCGAGTTGAATCGCGAGAGTGCCGACGCCGCTTGAGCCGCCGTGCACCAGCAGCCATTCACCGCCCTTGAGCCGGCCGAGCATAAAAACATTAAGCCACGCCGTGAATAAACCTTCCGGCAGCGCCGCTGCAAGTTTCAGGTCGAAGCGTTCCGGTATCGGCAGCGTCACTTCCTGCAGCGCGATACAGTACTGCGCGTAGCCGCCGCCATTGGTCAATGCGCAAACTGCGTCGCCGGTTTTAAAGCGCGTGACGCCCGCGCCGACCGCGACGACTTCGCCCGCAACCTCAAGGCCGGGAATATCGGTGGCGCCCGGCGGACCAAACCCGCGAATGCGCTGTCCGCAGTCGTGGCGGTTAATTCCGGCAAACGCCACTTTGATCAGGACTTGCCCTGCAGCAGGCTGCGGCACCGGCCGGGTGACCGGTTCGAGCACTTCGGGACCGCCGGCGCGCGCGATGGTAATCGCGTTCATCGTACTGGGCATCATGGTGTCTCCTGGCTACCGCATTTGCGTGTGTGATTGGGCCGGCATTTTGCGTGCGTTGGCGCTGCGAACACAAGCACTATGCAGGCACGATGAACCGGCGCTGGCATTGTAACTTAGCGAGTGGCAGGAGTTGGGCGAATGTCAGGCCGGGGTCGCAGTTATCGCGCCGGCGAAATCGGCATGAAACTCGCCGCGCGCATGGCCGTCTACCGCGCCGGTATTTAACCATTCGGCGGTGGCGCGATAGAGCAGGCGCCGGGCACTTTCGAATTGCATGAAATGCGAAGCGCAAGCGACCTTGACGAACATTTTATGGTCAAGCCGCAAGCCGTTCCACGCTTCGATGCGTCTGGCGTAATTGTCGTATTCGCCGAGTAACATCAGCGTCGGCGCTTGAATTTTCGCGAGACTGTCGCGCCAGCCGAAATTCATGCGATTAGGTGCGCGCATGATGCCGCGTCCGTCCGCACCCCACGTAGATCCAACCGGATCGACGGCCATTAACGCTTTCCACACTTCATCGCAGATCGCGGGGTCTTCAAGCTGGCCCTCGCAATGCACGTGATCCTGCCAGCGCCGGTGGAGTAGGAACTCGCGGCTTTGCAAAATTAGCGGCGAACCGGCCTCGGGCATGCGGGCAGGCGGCGATTCGTCCGGGAAATAAGGCGAAGGTCCGAACATCACCAGTTTGTCGACGAGCTCCGGGTGTAGCGCAGCGAACCCGCCGGCGCGCGGCGTACCGGTTGACCAGCCGACGAATGATACGCGCTCCGCATTGCGCAGCGTGCGTATGAAGTCGACCACCGTCGCGAGCTCATCCCACTCGGTGCGGCTCGATACCAGCTTGAACGGGTATCGCGGCGGCGCTGGATGGCTCAACACATGCGGGATAAGTTCAGATTGAAATTCGCCATCGACATTGCACGGATCGTCCATCAGCGGCTGCGGCGATGGTGCATAGCCGGTATGCGACAGCGCAAACACATCGAACCCCGCACGGGCGAGTGCAGTCATGAAGCTGTAATCTTTGTATTGCAGATCGTACGCGACGACTGATGTCGCAAAGCCGCCGTGCACCATGATGACAACCGGCGGCGCGCCGCGTTGCAAAGTTGAGGCGAGCGATTTTTCGCGCACAAAAATACCGACTGTCTGGCCGGCGGTTGCGGGAACGGTTGATACGTGGGTGACGAAACGATCGGTGGTGACGACGGTGTTTTCGTCGTTAAGTTCGGGCATGCTTCGACTCTGCTAAATTTTCAACGTGTGCTAGTCTAACGCGAAAATGCAAAACGAATTCCAGATGGGGTGTGCAGTGGCAAGTTCAACGATAGTGCATAGTGTCATGCGCGTAACTCTCGGCGCTGCCTCACTGCTGGGATGGTTTATTTTATCGCCGTCGTTATTCGCGCAGAATTTTCCCGTCAAGCCGATCCGGCTTATCGTGCCGGTGCCGCCCGGCGGTGGCGCGGATTTAGTCGCCCGCACTTATGCAGCGCAACTATCGAAGGCCTTCGGACAGCAGGTGGTGGTCGACAATCGCGGGGGCGCGGCGGGCATTATTGCAATGGATGCAGTCGCGAAGGCGCCGGCGGATGGCTATACACTCGTGCAAACCAATATCTCGACAATCTCGATCAACCAATTTATCTACGACAAGCTGCCGTATGACGCGAATCGCGACTTTGCGCCGGTATCGATCACGACGTTGAATCCGCTGCTGCTAGTCATCAATCCCGGCGTGCCCGCGCGTTCAGTAAAAGAGCTGGTCGCGCTCGCGAAATCAAAGCCGTCGCACCTCGCGTACGGTTCGCTCGGCAACGGCAGCATTCAGCACCTCGCGGGTCATATTTTCAGCAAAGAGGCCGGGCTTGCCCTCGTGCATGTCCCTTACAAGGGCGCAGCGCCGGTAACCGTCGATTTGCTCGCAGCGCAGGTGCAGATGGCGTTCAGCGGTGTAGGAACGGTGGCCGCGCATGTTAAAGCGGGACGGGTGGTCGCGCTCGCCGTTACCAGTACGCGACGCATGGAATTTTTTAGCGATGTGCCTACTTTTCAAGAGGCTGGCATGACGACCATGAGCATTTCGCTGTGGAACGGCATCCTCGCGCCGGCGCGCACGCCTCAATCGGTTATCCAACGCCTCAATACCGAAGTGCGCAAAGCTGCCGCGTCGCCCGAGTTGATTCAGGCGCTCGGCACGCAGGCGACGAGTCCGGTCAGCAATACGCCTGAAGAATTCGCCGCGTTCATTAAGGCCGAGCAGGCGCGTTACGCCATCATCGTCAGGGATTCGGGCGTGCGCGCCGATTGACCGGGCGCTGACTCTATGGACGACCATCCGATGATCGGCAACAAGCAAACTACCCGCAGCCGCGCCATAGCGACGTATGCAGCCGGCGCATTGCAGCGCGCTTATCCGCCCGCGGTGAGGCAAGCCGCGATCACCGCACTCGTCGATTACATCGGCGTTGCGCTCGGTGCAGTGGATGAAGCGCCCGTGCGGCCGGTGCGGCAAGTCGTGCAGCAATGGGCGGCGCACGGCAACGCGCGAATCTTTCTCGGGCCTTTGACGACACCCGCGCTCGCGGCGCTCGTCAACGCGACCATGGCGCATGCGATGGATTACGATGACGCGCATCAGATGGGGGCCGGTCATATCAGTTGCCCGTGCTGGTCGACGGCAATCGCGGTGGCTAACGAGGTTGGCGCAAGTGAAGCCGACACACTCGCTGCGTTCATCACGGGATTCGAGGTTATGGCACGGCTCGGCGGCGGCGGACCGCCCGGTGTTGGCCGCAACCTTCATCGACGCGGCTTTCATCCGACGTCTGTCCTGGGCCGCATCGGTGCCGCGGTGGTCGCGAGCGTTCTCATGCATCTGGACGAACATCAAATCGAATACGCGCTGGGAGTTGCCGCGACCACCGCGGGTGGATTGATCGGCTCATTCGGCACGCATGCAAAACCGTTTCACGGCGGCAAGGCAGCGATGGATGGCATACTCGCGGCGCAACTTGCGGCCAATGGCTTCGAATCGTCGACCCAGTTGCTTGAGCTCGAGCGCGGGTTGCTCGATGCGATTATTCAGGATCGCAAGGTGGAGGTGCCACCGCTCGACTTCGACGCACGCTGGGAAATTTTGCGCAACGGATTCAAGCCGTATGCAAGCTGCCGCGCAACCCATGCGTCGATTCAGGCGGCGCGCCATCTGGCACCTCAGCTTGTCGGCAAGCACATAACCCGGGTTGTTGCGACAGTTCACCCGAACGCAATGGTCGCGGCGGGCAAGCTCACGCCGCGCACGCCGCTCGAATGCAAATTCAGTATCACCTTCTGCATCGCGCTCGGACTGCGCGGCTACCGCGTGGTCGCAACCGATTTCACTGCATCGACATTTGAGAACCGCGCGTTGCAGGAATTGCTGCCGCTCATGAAAGTGGTTGTAGCGCCCGAGCAGCCGCAGTATGAGGCGCACCTCGATGTCTATCTAGACGACGGTACGCATTTGCACGAGGACACCGCGATTGTTCTCGGCCATGCGGAAAACCCGATGAGCGATGCAGACTTCCGCGGAAAATTCGAAGGCCTGGTAGAACCGGTTTTAGGAAAAGAGGCGACTGCGGAGTTGTATAGCCTGCTCAATGACTTTGGGCAGACGGGCAATTTTAGTAAAGTGATGGCGCTGTTGGCTCGCGATCCGCGACGTCTTAATTGAAGCGCTACAACATCCAACCAACCATTAAAAAGAAGATGAGCAATCCGGTTTTGACGTGTCGAGTGATGATTGCATTCGCGGCGGCGCTTGCAGGCAGTGCGGCGGCCCAGACTACGTATCCGATTAAACCGATTCGCATGGTCTCGCCTTATGCGGCGGGCGGCGGCAGCGATACGCTGGCACGCATTCTCGGGCAAAAACTGTTCGAGGCATGGGGCCAGCCGGTAGTA
>JANYCE010000087.1 GCA_025360445.1 Betaproteobacteria bacterium | reverse complement strand
TTTCGGCCGCTGCATGACTGCGCGCGCAATGCCTACGCGCTGGCGCTGGCCGCCCGACAGGCTGTCCGCACGCTGATTGGCGAAACCTGACAAGCCTACGGTGGCAAGCAGGTCGAACGCTTCGTCAATGTCGGCCGGGGGGAACTTGCGCAGCCACGCTCTGAGCGGCGCGACATAACCGAGCCGTCCGCACAACAGGTTTTCCATCACGCTCAAACGTTCGACCAGGTTGTATTCCTGAAACACCATGCCGATATTGCGGCGCGCTTGGCGCAACTCGCCTCCCCGTAGCCTGACGAGGTCTTGCCCCTGGAACAGGATCGCGCCGGCGGTCGGCTCGACCAGCCGGTTGATGCAGCGAATCAGCGTGCTCTTGCCGGTACCGGAGGGGCCGATAACCGCGGTCAGACCGCGCGCCGCAAAGTCGAGACTGATGTCGCGCAGCACCGGCTTGCCGCGCGTGTACTCTTTGCTGAGGTTTTTGATGCTCAGCGCGGCAGGTTCCATGCGCGGCTATTTCTTTGCCGCTTTTTCCTCGGCGGCTTTCTTGCGTGCCGCTTCTTCGCGCGCAGATTCTTTCTCATACGCAGCGCGGTTGAATGCCTCACCTGAGCCTTCTGCTACCTTGCGCACGACGTCCCACTCCTTCAAATAAGTGATCGGCACGAACCGGTCGGCGCCGTCGAAGGTCTTTTGCATTTCAGGCGTGAAGCGATAGTCGTAAAAGCATTTGAGCATCTGATCGCGAAATTTCGGCTCGAGGTCGTGCGCATAGGCAAAAGACGAAGTCGGGAATTTCTGGCTGCGGTAAATAACGCGAAAATCGTCTTCCTTGATCTGACCGCGCGTGCCCATGCGGTGAAATACGTCGGATGCTACCGCTGCGCCGTCGTAATCACCTGCATTGACGCCCATCACCGACGAATCGTGTTTGCCGGAAAACAGTATCTTGTAATCTTTATCAGGTGTGAGCCCGAGAGGCGGGAACAGCGCAAGTGGCGCCATATGCCCCGAATTCGACGATGGCGAGGTATGCGCGAATTTTTTTCCTTTGAGGTCCGCGAGTTTCTGATACGGACTGTCTTTTTTGACGATCACGATCAGGTTATAACCCTGATATTCTTTGGCATCGCCTTTCACCGCAAACGGCACGGCGCCCGCGATGTTCACCGCAAATGCCGTCGGGCCGGTTGAGAATCCGCCGACATGCAGCCGGCCTGAGCGCATCGCCTCGATCTCGGCGGCGTTCGACTGCACCTGATAAAACACCACTTTCTTGCTCGTGCACCTGGCGAGATGCTCTGTGAACGGACGAAATGCCTGATCGTAGACAGCGGGGTCTTCGACCGGAGTGTAGGTAAACACCAGCGTGTTGGGCGTCTTGTGCCGCTTCGGATCCTTGGGACTATCCGCAACCAGATCCTTATTGTCGTCGCAATACTGCACATCGAGGTCGCCGCGATTTTTACAAACATCGCTCTGGGCGAAGGCGGGAGTCGTCAATACGGCGAACGTTGCGGCGAGCCCCATGCGGGCGATTAAAGTGGTGATCTTCATTTAGTCCTCCGGGAAAAAGCGGGGCGCCAGACGTCAGTTGTGTTGTTCATGCCGGTCGCTCACGGCTTGGGGCTACTCTACTGAGCGAGTCCGCGAGGGTCAAGCAGATATGCGTGCGGGTCCCGCCTCGAAAGCCCGCGCCGCCGGCTTGGGTGCCGCGTAACTGGAGAAAACCTGCGCCGAGCGGACTGCCGTTAGTTAACTCAGCGCACGCGCCTGACGGTGAAACTCTCTTCGATTTGATCCTGAAAGTAACTCCCGGGCGAAGGCGCATTCATCAGGCGCCGGTAGATTTCTTCGGAGACGCCCGTGTACTGCATGATGCCGCCGTTCGCGAACTCGATTTCGAGAACCCGGCCGCGCGCGTCATATCCGGCCGAGCGTATGTTCGTGACATTGAGCCGCTTGCGTTCCATGTTGCCTCCTCCCTGCCGCCGTGAACGCTTATTTTAAAGCGTCGCGCACAATTCCATCGAGCAGCTTGCCGACCTCCCGCAAAGCTTTAACCGATTGTGCCGAGCCCGTCGGCAGCGGCTTGCGATAAGTGAGGTAGACGCGCCCGGGTTCGGCCGCCACGACGTAGAGCGCGATTGCATACGGACAAAACACGATGTTGCGCGGATCGGCCTCCATCGTCGCGCGAGAAATGGCCGCACTGCAAAACTCGATGACCTCGGCTTGCTGATAAATCTGGTGGCTGCGCCCGATGTCCTTGCCGGTGCGTTCGAGCATGGCGCCGACGCGCGACGTGTGATCAATGACAAGACCCCGGTTCTCCACTGCCATGATGACGCGCTCTTTGACATCGTCGTAATCGCCTTTGATGGATTGGACGATTACGCTCGGGTTGGCGGCGCCGGCGTTGCTGATAGCGACGAAAAGAGCGGTTATCGCAACAACCTTGGACATCGATCTTTTCAAAGCGAGCACTGAAAAGCTCGGTCGGCGATTCGATTCAGTGATCTTCACTGCAGCGGCGCTAGGACTGCACCAATAACGAGGGCGCCATCGCAATCCGCCATGGCGCCCGTCCTGTGCCTGCAGCCCGACGCTTTTAAGATCGACTGGCCATCGGAAAAGGCCACGCGCCTGGTATCGCAATAGGCTGCGTGACCGTGGCAGTCGCGGCAGGCTTGGGCGCGGCGGCTGCGCGCTTGGGCACCGGCTTCTTTGCCGCCGGCTTCGGCGCGGCTGACTTCTTTGCAACCGGAGTTTTTTTGGCGACGGCTTTTTTCTTCACTGCGGGTTTAGCCTTCCTGGCAGCAGGCCTGGCTTTTTTTCCGCCTACCGGCTTGAGTTTTTTTCTAGCAGCGGGCTGGGCTGCCGGCCTGGCTTTTTTTACCACCGATTTTTTCTTTTTCGTCGCAAGCTTCCGTCCAGCGGGTGCCTTCGCGGTGTTTTTGTTCTTCGCCGGCGTGCGTTTCTTCGCTTTAGCCATTTGCTGCCTCCTGTTAAATGTTGGAACTTACAGCGCCACCCTCGTTGTTTCCGCTTGTGCAGTCCGACTCAATCGGGCCGGCAGGTGCGGTCTGCGGCTAGTGCAAAGCCGACTGCGTTTTACTCGCCAGATCGCGGTATAGCTTCTCCGGATCCAGCTTGATGCCACCCTCCCAAGTTACCGTGTTCTCGACTAGATCAATCTCCACCCGGTTGAACGTGTCGATGTCGCACAACATCCGGAAATACGCAGTATGAATTATGTCACCGAGATACACATGGCCTTCCAGCCCGTCATTGAAGCGCAACCACAAGGTGTAGTTATCCTCGGCGCGGCACTCGGTAATCATGTGCATGCGCCGCCGGTTTCTGGGATATCTCTTAGCTAGTAAGCTTAATCCCAACTGAGCGCGCCGCCGGTTTGATATTCGATTACACGCGTTTCGAAAAAATTGCGTTCCTTCTTGAGGTCGATCATTTCGGACATCCACGGAAACGGGTTGGTCGCGCCGTCATACATCTGGTCGAGCCCGATCTGCTGGCAGCGGCGATTCGCGATGTAACGCAAGTATTCTTTAAACATCGGCGCATTAAGGCCCAGCACGCCGCGCGGCATCGTATCCTCCGCATACCGGTATTCGAGGTCGACGGCTTTGCGCATGATGTCGTGAATCTCGGCGCGGAATTCAGTCGTCCACAAATGCGGATTTTCCATTTTGATCTGGTTGATGAGATCGATGCCGAAATTGCAGTGCATCGATTCGTCGCGCAGGATGTATTGGTATTGTTCCGCCGCCCCTGTCATCTTATTCTGGCGACCGAGCGCCAAAATCTGAGTGAATCCGACATAGAAGAACAAGCCCTCCATCACGCAGGCAAACACGATCAGGCTCTTCAAAAGCTTCTGATCGTTTTCCTGGGTGCCTGTTTTAAACTGAGGGTCGGTCAGCGTATCGATGAATGGAATCAGGAATTCGTCTTTGTCGCGGATCGACGAGACTTCGTGATACGCGTTAAACACTTCGCCTTCGTCGAGACCGAGGCTCTCGACGATGTACTG